>NZ_JBITRU010000025.1:64959-138043 GCF_044540255.1 Streptomyces sp. NPDC086080 | reverse complement strand
CGGAGTACTCCGGGCGGGCAGTCGGCGATGAAGCAGAAAACCCCACGGCGCGAGCCGTAGGAATCCCCCTCCTTCAGGAGGGGGAGGAAGTCAAGCAACCGCACATCCGCCGTCGGCAGCGGAGTCTTCGACCGAACTGCATTTCGTCAGGGGTTCTCAGTCGTGGGGGCGGGGCCGTCACTGGTCGAAGTCGGGTGGCTTTCGACCGTTTTTGACCACAGGTGTGACGTGGTTCTCACCCGTGACGGTTCACTTGGGTGACTCGCTGCGTATGGGTGGAGTCTTTCTGTCACCCTGTCGGCAGCGATCGAGTTCTCTTCGTACGAACTGCCCGGGGAGCCGCCCATGCGGGCCATTCCGACCCAGCGGGAGACCGCCTCGTGCGGGCCCGACGTGCGGGGCTGCGCGCGGGTGGAAACGACCCTGTCCGGAAGTCCCCTCGCCCCCGGCTCCGCGCGGGCGCTGCTGCGCAAGGCGCTCGCCGAATGGGCGGAACTCGCGCTGCCCGGCGCCGGACACCTCACCGGTCAGGTCGGCGACGACGCCACACTCATCGCCAGCGAACTGGTCACCAACGCCGTCGTGCACGCCGGCACCGAAGTGCGCCTGGCCTGCCGGCTGGAGCAGGAGACCGGCGCCCTCGTCGTCGAGGTCACCGACCAGCACCCCTCCCGCGCCCCGCGTGACGACGAACCGGAGACACCGCAGGCGCGGGACGCCCCCGAGTACGGGCGGGGCCTGCGCCTGGTCGCCGCGCTCTCCGACTCCTGGGGGATCACCTACCGCCCGGGTACGAAGACCGTGTGGGCGCGGTTGCCCACGGGGGAGTACCCGGCCGGCGAGCGGATCGCCCCCTACGGGGACGCGTGCGCTCCGGCACCCGACCTCAGGGTCGCGGAGATCCTCGCGCCCGACCCCCTGCCCCCACTCGCCGCCCGGAGCACGTCCCCCGGCCGGGACACCTGGCTGGCCGGTTCGTACGGGGACGACTGGCTCGCCCGCCGCGACGGGCGGGACGGGACCTGGCTGGGGCGCGGCGCCCTCTCCTTCCTCGCCGAGGCGTCCGACCTGCTCGCCGGGCAGCTCGACGAGGACCTGGTCACCTCGCTCACCGGCCAGCTGATCGTGCCGCGGCTGGCCGATTGGTGCGCGGTGTGGCTGGAGGACGAGACCACCGGCCACGGCGGCTGGAGCGGGGGCGACCGGGCCGGCGGCCCCCGCCTCGCCCGGGTCTGGCACGCCGGCGAGGACCGCATCGAGGAACTGAGCCGGGCCCTGGAACGGAACCCGCCGCCGGCGGGAGACCCGCTGCGGGCCGGTCCCGCCCCCTATCCGTGGCCGGACGAAACACGCGACACCCCGGACGCCGACGACCAGGACCCCGGGACCACCTCCGGTACCGCCCCTGCCACCAACCCCGGTACCGCCTCCGCGGCCGCCCCCGGGACTACCCCCGGTACCACCCTCGCCGTCACCCCCGGAACCGCCCTCGCCTACCGGCTCGTCGCCGGCGGGCGGCCGCTCGGCACGTTGGTGATCGGGAGGGGCGGGATCGACGCGTTCCCCGACGAGGTCACCGGCCTCGTCGAGGACCTCGGCCGCCGGGTCGCGCTCGCCATCGGCGCCGCCCGGCAGTACTCCCGCCAGGCCACCATCAGCGCCGTGCTCCAGCGCGGCCTGCTGCCCGGCGCCGTCGCCGAGATCCCCGGCGTGCGCAGCGCACTCGTCTACGAGCCCTGCGACAAGGGCGGACCGAGCGGTGATTTCTACGACCTCTTCCCGGCCGGCCAGGGCCGCTGGTGCTTCGCCGTCGGCGACGTCCAGGGCAAGGGGCCGGAGGCCGCCGTCGTCATCGGCCTGGTCCGGCCCTGGCTGCGGCTGCTCGCCCGCGAGGGCTACCGCGTCGCCGACGTCCTCGACCGCCTCAACCAGCTCCTTCTCGACGACGCCACGGAGGCCGCCGACGCCGCCGCCCGCGCCCTGGTGGCCGCCGGCGCCCGCCCCACCGCCCCCGGTGACGGCCCCCAGACCCGCTTCCTCTCCCTCCTCTACGGCGAACTCGCCCCCTTCCACGGCGGCGTCCGCTGCACCGTCGCCTCCGCCGGACACCCCCTGCCCCTCCTGCTCGATCCCGGGGGCTCCGTCCGCACCGTCGCCCGTCCGCAGACCCTGCTCGGGGTCGTCGAGGACGCCACGTACACCAGTGAGACCTTCGACATGTACTCCGGCGACAGCCTGCTCTGCGTCACCGACGGGGTCACCGAGCGACGCTCCGGCACCCGCCAGTTCGACGACGGTGACGGGCTGGCCACGGCCCTGTCGGCGTGCGCGGGGATGGACGCCGGGCCGATAGCGGAACGGATCACGCAGCTCGTGCACGACTTCGGGGCACGTCCCCCGGCCGACGATCTCGCCCTGCTGGTGCTCCAGGCCGAGTGACGGGGCGGGTGCGGGACAATGGAGCACATGCCTTCCGCACTCCCCGACGGCGAGCCCGTCCCCGCCGACGGCGCGCTGCCCGCGTCCGCGCTCGCCGGCGCCGAGAGCCGCCCCCTCGGCTTCTACCTGCACGTCCCGTACTGCGCGACCCGCTGCGGCTACTGCGACTTCAACACCTACACCGCAACCGAGCTGCGCGGCAGCGGCGGCGTGCTGGCCTCCCGCGACAACTACGCCGACACCCTGGTCGACGAGGTCCGGCTGGCGCGGAAGGTGCTGGGCGACGATCCGCGCGAGGTCCGCACGGTGTTCGTCGGAGGCGGTACGCCGACGCTGCTGGCCGCCGACGACCTCGTACGGATGCTGAGCGCGATCTGTGACGAGTTCGGCCTCGCGCCGGACGCCGAGGTGACCACGGAGGCGAACCCGGAGTCGGTCGACCCCGCCTATCTGGCGGCCCTCCGCGCCGGCGGCTTCAACCGGATCTCCTTCGGCATGCAGAGCGCCCGGCAGCACGTACTGAAGGTCCTCGACCGCACCCACACCCCCGGCCGCCCCGAGCGTTGCGTCGCCGAGGCCCGCGCGGCCGGCTTCGACCACGTCAACCTCGACCTGATCTACGGCACGCCGGGGGAGTCCGACGACGACTGGCGGGCTTCCCTCGACGCCGCGATCGGCGCCGGACCGGACCACGTCTCGGCGTACGCGCTGATCGTCGAGGAGGGCACGCAGCTCGCCCGCCGGATCCGCCGCGGCGAGGTCCCGATGACGGACGACGACGTCCACGCGGACCGCTACCTGATCGCCGAGGAGACGCTGTCGGCGGCGGGCTACGACTGGTACGAGGTGTCGAACTGGGCCACCTCGGACGCCGGCCGCTGCCTGCACAACGAGCTCTACTGGCGCGGCGCCGACTGGTGGGGCGCGGGCCCCGGCGCCCACTCCCACGTGGGTGGCGTGCGCTGGTGGAACGTCAAGCACCCGGGCGCGTACGCGGCGGCACTCGCGGAGGGGCGGTCCCCGGGGGCGGGCCGGGAGATCCTGCCGGCCGAGGACCGGAGGGTGGAGCGGATCCTGCTGGAGCTGCGGCTGCGGGAGGGAGCGCCGCTGTCCCTGCTCAAGGAGCAAGGGCTGGAGGCCTCGCGGCGGGCGCTGACGGACGGGCTGCTGGAACGGGCGCCGTACGAGGAGGGACACGCCGTGCTGACACTGCGCGGGCGGCTGCTGGCGGACGCGGTGGTCAGGGACCTGGTGGACTGATCACTCGGGTGACCCGCTGACCCTTGATGCCCTGGGCGTCGAACTCGACACCAGCGGATTCGGCACCATGCCCGGCGTCAGGCCTCACCGCCGGCCGTTGCCGTGACGAAATCGATCAGCTGCTCCACCCGCCCCAGCAATTCCGGCTCCAGGTCCTTGTACGACCGCACCGCCCCGAGGATCCGCTGCCAAGCCTCGCCGGTGTTCGCCACCCGCCACCCGAGCGCCCGGCACACCCCCGTCTTCCAGTCCTGTCCCCGCGGCACCCGCGGCCACGCCTCGATGCCGACCGAGGACGGCTTCACGGCCTCCCAGATGTCGATGTACGGATGGCCCACCACCAGCGCGTGCTCACTCGTGACCGACTCCGCGATGCGCCACTCCTTCGAGCCCGGGACCAGATGGTCGACCAGGACCCCCAGCCGCGCGTCCGGACCCGGCGCGAAGGAGTCGACGATCGACGGCAGGTCGTCCACACCCTCCAGGTACTCCACCACCACGCCCTCGATGCGGAGATCGTCCCCCCACACCTTCTCGACCAGCTCCGCGTCGTGCCGCCCCTCGACGTAGATCCGCCCCGCGCGGGCGACCCGCGCCCGCGCGCCGGGGACGGCCACCGACCCGGACGCCGTACGGGCGGGCCTACGAGGACCGGCGGCCGGGCGCACCAGCGTCACCACGCGCCCCTCCAGCAGGAACCCGCGCGGCTCCAGCGGGAACACCCGGTGCTTGCCGAAGCGGTCCTCCAGCGTCACCGTGCCCGCCTCGCAGCGGATCACCGCGCCGCAGAAACCGGTGCCGGGCTCCTCCACCACCAGGCCGGGCTCGGCCGCGACCTCGGGAGCGGGAGGCTGCGGCTTCTTCCACGGAGGGGTCAGATCGGCGGAGTACTGGCGCATTCTGATGACGATACGAGGATCCCGCCCCCGGCGATCACTCCGACACGCCGAAGCGGGCCGCCAGGGCGTCGCGCTGGGCCCGTACGAACGCCGCGTCCACGACCGCTCCGTGCCCGGGGACGTACCGCGCGCCCTCGCCGCCCAGCGCCAGCAGCCGGTCCAGGGCGGCAGGCCACCGGGACGGTACGGCGTCGGGCCCGGCCTGCGGCTCGCCCGACTCCTCGACCAGATCGCCGCAGAACACCACCCCGGGGTCGCCGGGGACGAGCACCGCGAGATCGTGGGCGGTGTGCCCCGGGCCCACGTTCGCCAGCAGCACCGGCCGGCCGCCGTCCGGGCCCAGGTCGAGCGTCCACTCGCCGGACACCGCGTGCCGCGGCGGGACCAGCGCGTCCACCGCCTCCTCCGCCACCCGCGCGTCCAGCCCGTGCCGCACCGCGTCCGCGCGCAGCTCCTCGCGCCCGCGCGCCGTCAGCACCGTCTCCATGCCCACCGCGCCGAACACCTCCGCCCCCGCGAACACCGCCGCCCCGAGGACGTGGTCGAAGTGGGGATGGGTGAGCGCGAGATGTGTCACACGGCGGCCGGTGAGCGCCTGCGCCTCGGCCCGCAACCGTGCGCCCTCGCCCAGCCCGGAGCCCGCGTCGACGAGCAGCACGCCGTCCGTGCCCACCACGAGCCCCACCGTGCAGTCCCACACCGGGAGCCGGCGCCGGCCCACCCCGGGCGCCAGTTGTTCCCATCCCGACTCTTCCCAAGTCACGCTCATGCCTCGACGCTAACGGGATGGCGCCCGGCCTTGCCCGGGGTGTACTACCCGGCCGTACACTGGCCCGGGGAAGTCTGGCACTCGCGTGCGAAGAGTGCCAGAGCCGTTACCGCGCGGAACGTCGCGGACAGCTGACAGCCACTGGAGGTGCGCGCGATGCTCAGTGAACGCAGGCTCCAGGTGCTGCGCGCCATCGTTCAGGACTATGTGGGCACCGAGGAGCCCGTCGGCTCCAAGGCGCTCACCGAGCGGCACAACCTCGGCGTCTCCCCGGCCACCGTGCGCAACGACATGGCGGCCCTGGAGGACGAGGGCTTCATCGCCCAGCCGCACACCAGCGCCGGGCGCATCCCCACCGACAAGGGCTACCGGCTGTTCGTCGACAAGCTCGCCGGTGTGAAGCCGATGACCGCGCCCGAGCGGCGCGCCATCCAGAACTTCCTCGAGGGCGCCGTCGACCTCGACGACGTGGTGGCCAGGACCGTACGGCTGCTCGCGCAGCTCACCCGGCAGGTCGCCGTCGTGCAGTACCCGTCGCTGACCCGTTCGACGGTGCGGCACGTGGAGCTGCTGGCCCTGGCGCCCGCGCGGCTGATGCTGGTGCTGATCACGGACACCGGGCGGGTCGAGCAGCGCATGGTCGACTGCCCGGCGCCGTTCGGTGAGGCGTCCCTGGCGGACCTGCGGGCGCGGCTCAACAGCCGGGTCGCGGGCCGCCGGTTCAGCGATGTGCCGAGTCTGGTGGAGGACCTCCCGGAGGCCTTCGAGGCAGAGGATCGCGGTACGGTCTCGACGGTGCTCTCCACTCTCCTGGAGACGCTCGTCGAGGAGAACGAGGAGCGGCTGATGATCGGCGGTACCGCCAATCTCACCCGCTTCGGACACGACTTCCCCCTCGTGATCCGGCCTGTTCTGGAGGCGCTGGAGGAGCAGGTCGTGCTTCTCAAGCTGCTCGGGGAGGCGAAGGATCCGGGCGTGACCGTCCGGATCGGTCATGAGAACGCGCACGAGGGACTCAACTCCACGTCTGTCGTGTCGGTCGGCTACGGTTCGGGCGGCGAGGCTCTCGCCAAGCTCGGCGTGGTCGGACCGACCCGCATGGATTACCCCGGAACGATGGGAGCGGTACGCGCAGTGGCACGGTACGTCGGACAGATCCTGGCGGAGTCGTAGTGGCCACGGACTACTACGCCGTACTCGGCGTGCGCCGCGACGCGTCGCAGGAGGAGATCAAGAAGGCCTTCCGGCGGCTCGCCCGCGAGCTGCATCCGGACGTCAATCCGGATCCGAAGACCCAGGAGCGGTTCAAGGAGATCAACGCCGCCTACGAGGTGCTGTCGGACCCGCAGAAGAAGCAGGTCTACGACCTCGGCGGCGACCCGCTCTCGCAGGCCGGTGGTGCCGGTGGCGCGGGCGGTTTCGGGGCCGGTGGCTTCGGCAACTTCTCCGACATCATGGACGCGTTCTTCGGCACGGCGTCGCAGCGCGGGCCGCGCTCGCGCACGCGCCGCGGCCAGGACGCGATGATCCGCATCGAGGTCGAGCTGGACGAGGCCGCGTTCGGTACGACCAAGGACATCCAGGTCGACACGGCGATCGTCTGCACCACCTGCAGCGGTGAGGGCGCGGCGCCCGGCACCACCGCGCAGACCTGTGACATGTGCCGCGGCCGCGGTGAGGTCTCGCAGGTCACCCGGTCCTTCCTGGGCCAGGTCATGACGTCCCGGCCCTGCCCGCAGTGCCAGGGCTTCGGCACCGTGGTCCCGACGCCGTGCCCGGAGTGCGCGGGCGACGGCCGGGTCCGTTCCCGGCGCACGCTCACGGTCAAGATCCCGGCCGGTGTCGACAACGGCACCCGGATCCAGCTGGCCGGCGAGGGTGAGGTCGGCCCCGGCGGCGGCCCGGCCGGTGACCTGTACGTCGAGATCCACGAACTCCCGCACTCGACCTTCCAGCGGCGCGGCGACGACCTGCACTGCACGGTCACCATCCCGATGACCGCGGCGGCCCTCGGCACCAAGGTGCCGCTGGAGACGCTGGACGGCATGGAGGAGGTCGACATCCGGCCCGGCACCCAGTCCGGCCAGTCGATCCCGCTGCACGGCCGGGGCGTCACCCACCTGCGCGGCGGCGGCCGGGGCGACCTGATCGTCCACGTCGAGGTCCAGACCCCGACCAAGCTCGACCCCGAACAGGAACGACTGCTCCGCGAACTGTCCAAACTGCGCGGCGAGGAGCGGCCCCTGGGGCAGTTCCAGCCGGGTCAGCAGGGGCTGTTCTCGCGGTTGAAGGACGCGTTCAACGGGCGCTGACCGGTTGGTGCCGGGTACCTGGTGTGGTGTTCTGCCGGGGGTCCGGGGGTCGGCCTCCGGGTGGTGGGGTCAGCCGGGTCAGCAGGGGCTGTTCTCGCAGTTGAAGGACGCGTTCAACGGGCGTTGGGACCCGCTTCGGCGGCGGCCGGTCCCGGCCCCGCCGGCCCGGTGAAAAGTGGCTTATGCCAGAGGGAAGGGCGGATTCGGAGTTGTTCGGGGGACGTGACAACATGCCGTCATGTCCTCCGTACCGACCGATCTCTTCCCGCACCCGATCGTGCAGGCGCCGATGGCGGGCGGTGTCGCCGTGCCGCAACTCGCCGCCGCCGTCTCCGAGGCGGGCGGGCTCGGTTTCCTGGCCGCGGGGTACAAGACCGCGGACGGGATGTACCAGGAGATCAAGCAGTTGCGGGGGCTGACCGCCCAGCCGTTCGGCGTCAACCTCTTCCTGCCGCAGCCGGAGACGGCCGACCCCGCCGCCGTCGGCGTCTACGCCCACCAGCTGGCCGGTGAGGCCACCTGGTACGAGACCGAGCTCGGCGACCCCGACAGCGGCCGCGACGACGGCTACGACGCCAAGCTCGCCGTCCTGCTGGACAACCCGGTACCCGTGGTGTCGTTCCACTTCGGCGTGCCGGCCCGCGAGGTGCTGGACGGCCTGCGCCGCGTCGGCACATACACGATGGTCACCGCCACGACCGCGGAGGAGGCACGGGCCGTCGAGCGGGCCGGGGCGGATGCGGTGATCGCGCAGGGCGTGGAGGCCGGCGGCCACCAGGGCACCCACCGGGACGTCCCGGAGGCGGACGGCTCCGGTGTGGGACTGCTGTCGCTCGTCGCCCAGGTCCGGGAGTCCGTCGGTATCCCGGTCGTCGCCGCGGGCGGCATCATGCGCGGCGGCCAGATCGCCGCCGTCCTCGCGGCCGGTGCCGCCGCGGCCCAGCTCGGTACGGCCTTCGTCGCCGCCCACGAGTCCGGCGCGCACGCCCTGCACAAACAGGCCCTCACCAGCCCGCTGTACGTCCGTACCGAACTGACCCGGGCCTTCTCCGGCCGCCCTGCCCGTGCCCTGGCCAACCGCTTCCTGCGCGAGCACGGACCGTACGCGCCTGCCGCCTACCCGGACGTCCACCATCTCACCGCGCCGTTGCGCAAGGCCGCCGCCAAGGCCGGTGACGCGCAAGGCATGGCGCTGTGGGCGGGACAGGGCCACCGGATGGCCCGTGAGCTGCCCGCCGGGCAGTTGGTGGAGGTCCTGGCCGCCGAACTGGCCGCCGCCCGGACGGCGTTGTCGGCGGGAGGTGCCCGATGACCGCGCCGGTGTTCGTCGTCGACCACTTCGACGCGGGCGGCGGGGGCGGCGCCGGCCGCTACGTGCTCGACGGTCCGGAGGGGCGGCACGCCGTGTCCGTGAAGCGGCTGCGGGCCGGCGAGCACGTCGTCCTCACCGACGGGGCCGGGCGCTGGGCCGAGGGCGAGGTGGACGCCACCGAGGGCAAGGACCGGCTGATCGTGCGGCTCGGCGAAGTCACCGAGGAGCCCGAGGAGTTCCCCCGGCTCACCGTCGTCCAGGCGCTGCCCAAGGGCGACCGGGGCGAGGTGGCCGTGGAGACGATGACCGAGGTCGGTGTCGATGTGATCGTGCCGTGGACGGCGTCGCGTTGCATCACGCAGTGGAAGGGCGAGCGGGGGGCGAAGTCCCTCGCCAAGTGGCGGGCGACGGCCCGGGAGGCGGGCAAGCAGTCCCGCCGGGTGCGCTTTCCCGAGGTCGCGGACGCGGCGACGACCCGGCAGGTTGCCTCACTTCTGGCCGATGCGTCGTTCGCCGCGGTTCTCCACGAGAGCGGCACCGGGCCCCTCGCGAGCGCCGAACTTCCCGTCTCCGGGGACATCGTGCTGGTGGTCGGACCCGAGGGCGGGGTCTCGCCGGAGGAGTTGGAGCTCTTCGCGCAGGCCGGGGCGGGGGCCTACCGGCTGGGGCGCAGTGTGCTGCGGACGTCCACGGCGGGTACGGCCGCGGCGGCGCTGCTGCTGGGACGTACGGGCCGCTGGTCCTGACCGGAGGTTTCCTCGCCCCCGCCGCCCCTTCCCGTCCCGAAACCGGGGCTCCGCCCCGGACCCCGCTCCTCAAACGCCGGAGGGGCTGATGCCAGCCCCTCCGGCGTTTGAGGAGCGGGGGTCCGGGGGCAGCGCCCTCGGGGGCGAACACGTATGTGGCCGTATGCGCCCTACCGCCCCGCCCCCGGCGATGGCAGTCTGCCGTCCATGAGCGCGACGAAATGGTTCCCGCGCCCGGCGCGCGCCCGGCGCCGGCACGTACTCGCCGTCGGCCTCGCTGCGGCCGCCATGGCCGGGGTCACCGCGTGCGAGGGCGGCGGCGGCATCGGCTCCGCGGCCGTCGCGTTCACCACCGACCAGGTCGCCACCGACGAACTCAACCAGCGGAAGACCAAGGTCCGTTGGCTCACCTGCACCGGGTCCTTCGGGGAAAAGAAGGGTGCGACCCCGTCGGCGAACGAGAACAGCGTCGCCACCGTCGACTGCCAGGGCGAGACCCAGGACGGCAAGGAGATCACCGTCACCGGGAGGATCACCCACGCCGTCAACGGCGCCTGTGTGCGCGGGAACATCACCGCGAAGGTGGACGGGAAGCAGGTGTTCCGCGTCGACGGACTCGGTGACTGCGACGACACGAGCCCGCCCCGCGTGGGTGAGCCGACGCACCGCGGCCCGAACCCCACCGTCACCGTGACCGTCACGACGACCGTGTGGTGCGACCAGTACCCGTCGTGTCGCCCCGTCGAGGGCAAGTGATCGGAACCCCTGTCCAGGACCGCCCGCGCCTGCGTAGGGTGACCGGGTGACACAGCCCGCATCGGTCGCATCCGCCGCTTATCTCCGGTTCCCGCATCTGCACGGCGAGTTGGTCGCCTTCACCGCCGAGGACGACGTGTGGCTCGCCCCGCTCGACGGCGGCCGCGCCTGGCGGGTCAGTGCCGACAACGTGCCGGTGAACCATCCACGCGTCTCGCCCGACGGCACCACCGTCGCCTGGACCTCGACCCGCGACGGCGCCCCCGAGGTGCACATCGCGCCCGTCGACGGCGGACCGGCCCGCCGGCTGACCCACTGGGGCAGCCTCAAGACCCAGGTGCGCGGCTGGACCGCCGACGGCCGGGTCCTCGCGATCAGCACCCACGGCCAGGCCAGCCTGCGCCGCACCTGGGCCCGCGCCGTCCCGCTCGACGGCGGACCCGCCGCCACCCTGCCGTACGGGCCCGTCGGTGATGTCGCCCGGGGCCCGCACACCGTGCTGCTGTCCGCGCCGATGGGCCGCGAGGCCGCCTGGTGGAAGCGCTACCGGGGCGGCACCGCGGGCAAGTTGTGGATCGACCGTGAGGACGACGGAGAGTTCGTACGGCTGCACGAAGGGCTGGACGGGAACATCGAGTACCCGCTGTGGGCGGGGGACCGTCTCGCGTTCCTCTCCGACCACGAGGGCACCGGCGCCCTGTACTCCTCCCTCGCCGACGGCTCCGACCTGCGCCGGCACACCCCCCTCGACCGCTTCTACGCCCGGCACGCCGCCACCGACGGCACCCGGGTCGTCTACTCCAGCGCCGGCGAGCTGTGGATCCTGGACGACCTCGACGGGGCCGAGCCGCGCCGCCTCGACATCCGGCTCGGGGGGCAGCGCGTGGACCTCCAGCCGTTCCCGGTGAACGCCGCCCGCTGGTTCGGGTCCGCGTCGCCCGACCACACCGCGCGCGGCAGCGCCGTCTGTGTGCGCGGCACCGTCCACTGGGTCACCCACCGCTCCGGCCCCGCCCGCGCCCTCGCCGCGACACCGGGTGTACGGGCCCGGCGCCCGCGCACCTTCCGCGCGGACGGCGAGGAGTGGGTGGTGTGGGTGACCGACGCCGAGGGCGACGACGCCCTGGAGTTCGCCCCCGCCACCGGTCTCGTCCCCGGCGCGACCCCGCGCCGGATCGCCGCCGGGCAGCTCGGCCGGGTCGTGGAACTGGCCATGGCGCCCGACGGCAGCCGCGCCGCGATCGCCTCGCACGACGGCCGGCTCCTCCTCGTCGAGCGCGAGACCGGCGACGTGCGGGAGGTCGACCGCAGCGAGGACGGCGACGTGTCCGGGCTGGTCTTCTCGCCCGACTCCACCTGGCTCGCCTGGTCCCACCCCGGACCGCGGCCGCTCAGCCAGCTCCGCCTCGCCCACACCACCGACCTGTCGGTCACCGAGGCGACCCCGCTGCGCTTCCAGGACTACGCGCCCGCCTTCACCCTCGACGGCAAGCATCTGGCGTTCCTGTCGACCCGTTCCTTCGACCCGGTCTACGACGAGCACGTGTTCGACCTGGCCTTCGTCGAGGGCGTACGCCCGTATCTGATCACCCTCGCGGCGACGACCCCGTCCCCGTTCGGCCCGCAGCGGCACGGCCGGCCCTTCGAGACACCGGACCGGGACGAGACGCCCGACAGCGAGGGCACCCCCACCACCCGGATCGACCTCGACGGACTGGCCGACCGCATCGTGCCGTTCCCGGTCGAGGCCGCCCGCTACACCAACCTGCGCGCGGCCAAGGACGGGGTGCTGTGGCTGCGGCACCCGGTGCGGGGCGTGCTCGGCGCGTCCAGGGCCACCCCGGACGACCCCGACCCCAAGACCGACCTGGAGCGCTACGACCTCGCCCAGCAGCGCGTCGAGCATCTGGCCGTGGACGCCGACCACTTCGAGGTCAGCGGCGACGGCAAGCGGGTGCTGCTGTGGACCGACGGGCGGCTGAAGGTCGTCCCCAGCGACCGGCGGGCCTCGGGCGACGACGACAGCGACACCAACATCACCGTCGACCTGGGGCGGGTCCGTCAGTTCGTCGACCCGGTCGCCGAGTGGCGGCAGATGTTCGACGAGAACGGCCGCATCATGCGGGACAACTTCTGGCGTGCCGACATGAGCGGGGTGGACTGGGACGGGGTCCTGGACCGGTACCGGCCGGTGCTCGACCGGCTCGCCACGCACGACGACCTGGTGGATCTGCTCTGGGAGGTGCAGGGGGAGCTCGGCACCTCGCACGCCTATGTCACCCCGCGCGGGGGCTACGGCGACGGGGCGCGGCAGGGACTGCTCGGGGCGGACATCTCCCGGCACGAGGACGGCAGCTGGCGGGTCGACCGGATCCTGCCCGCGGAGACGTCCGACCCGGACGCCCGCTCGCCGCTCGCCGCGCCGGGGGTCGCCGTGCGGGTCGGGGACGCGATCGTCGCCGTCGCCGGCCGGGCGGTCGACGCGGTGACCGGACCCGCGCCGCTGCTGGTGGGGACGGCGGGCAAGCCCGTCGAACTGACCGTCTCGCCCGCGGGGGGCGGCGAGCTGCGGCACGCCGTCGTCGTGCCGCTCGCCGACGAGGAGCCGCTGCGCTATCACGCGTGGGTCGCCGACCGGCGGGCGTATGTGCTGGAGAAGTCCGGCGGACGGCTGGGGTACATCCATGTGCCGGACATGCAGGCGCCCGGGTGGGCGCAGATCCACCGCGATCTGCGGGTGGAGGTGCTGCGTGAGGGGCTGATCGTGGACGTGCGGGAGAACCGGGGCGGCCACACCTCGCAGCTGGTGGTGGAGAAGCTGGCGCGGCGGATCGTGGGGTGGGACCTGCCGCGGGGGATGCGGGCGGAGAGCTATCCGCGGGACGCGCCCCGGGGGCCCGTCGTCGCCGTGGCCAACGAGTTCTCCGGGTCGGACGGGGACATCGTCAACGCGGCGATCCGGGCGCTGGGGATCGGTCCGGTGGTGGGGACGCGGACGTGGGGCGGCGTGATCGGGATCGACAGCCGGTACCGCCTGGTCGACGGCACGCTGGTGACGCAGCCGAAGTACGCGTTCTGGCTGGAGGGGTACGGCTGGGGGGTGGAGAACCACGGGGTCGACCCCGACGTGGAGGTGGTGCAGCGGCCGCAGGACCACGCGGCGGGGCGGGACGTGCAGCTGGACGAAGCGGTGCGGCTGGCGTTGTCCGCGCTGGAGACGACGCCGGCGAAGGTGCCGCCGGCGTTGCCCTGAGCCGAGCCGGGAGGCGGTCGCGCGGAGGGGCGCGGGGACGGGTGCCCGCGGCGGCGCCGGCGTGGATACCATGCCCGGGTAAGTGATCGTCGGGTCGAGGAGGGTGTATGGCCGGGGAGCCGCAGGACGACTGCTTGTTCTGCAAGGTCGTCGACGGGAGTGTTCCGGCGACGATCGTGCGGGAGACGGAGACGACCGTCGCGTTCCGTGACATCAACCCCCAGGCGCCCACCCATGTCCTGGTGATCCCCAAGGCGCACCACCGGGACGCCGCCGCCCTCGCCGCCGCCGCGCCCGAACTCGCCGCCGACGTGCTGCGGGAGACACAGGCCGTCGCGGCCGAGGAAAAGCTGGAGAGCTACCGCACCGTCTTCAACACCGGCAGCGGTGCCGGGCAGACCGTCTGGCACGCGCACGCCCATGTCCTGGGCGGTCGCGGCCTCGACTGGCCCCCCGGATAGCCGGCCTTGTCCGTACGTGAACTGGTGGTGCTCGGCACCGCCAGCCAGGTCCCCACCCGGCACCGCAACCACAACGGCTACCTGCTGCGCTGGGACGGCGAGGGCATCCTGTTCGACCCCGGCGAGGGCACGCAGCGGCAGATGGTGCGGGCCGGGGTCGCCGCGCACGACCTGAACCGGATCTGCGTCACCCACTTCCACGGCGACCACTCCCTCGGCCTCGCCGGGGTGATCCAGCGCGTCAACCTCGACCAGGTGCCGCACGAGATCACCGCCCACTACCCCCGCTCCGGGCAGCGCTTCTTCGAGCGCCTGCGGTACGCGACCGCCTACCGTGAGACGGTCCCCCTCACCGAGGCCCCGGTCGACGCGGACGGCCCCCTCGCCCGTACCCCCGGCTACACGCTGGAGGCGCGGAAGCTGTCCCACCCCGTCGAGGCGTACGGCTACCGGCTGGTCGAGCCCGACGGCCGGCGCATGCTGCCCGAGCGGCTGGCCGCGCACGGTATCAAGGGCCCGGACGTCGGCCGCATCCAGCGCGAGGGTTCCCTGGACGGGGTGTCGCTGGCGGAGGTCAGCGAGGTGCGGCGCGGGCAGCGGTTCGCGTTCGTCATGGACACCCGGCTGTGCGACGGGGTGTACGCGCTCGCCGAGGGCTGCGACATGCTGGTCATCGAGTCGACGTTCCTCGACGAGGACGAGGAACTCGCGGTGGAGGTGGGCCATCTGACCGCCGGGCAGGCGGCGCGGGTGGCCCGCGAGGCGGGCGTACGGCATCTCGTGCTGACCCACTTCAGCCAGCGCTACACCGACCCGGAGGAGTTCGAGCGGCAGGCGAGGGCGGCCGGGTACGACGCCGAGCTCACCGTGGCGCACGATCTGCAACGGGTGGGGCTCCCGAAGCGCCGGGGGCCCGGCTGAGCGGATGGCGTCCCGCCGGGTGGTCCAGCCGATCAGCGGACTGGAACTCGCAGGTCACGCCGGGCACGTCGACCGGCTGGGGCACTTCGGCGCCGGACCGGGCCGCTTCGCGTGCCGCGCCGACGTGGAGATCGTCGCGAGCCGGGTACCGGAGGGCGAAGCGCGTGATCGCTTACACCGCCTCGCGGGACGCGACCGCTGAGCTGGGATGCCGCGCGGCCCGACGCCGACGGGGTGCCCGTCGCGCCACCCGGCCGCCCCGGGGGGCACCCCTCCGGGGAGGTACGACCGTCCCTGCGGAGCGGTGGGCGGGGATGTGCGTGTGGGGAGGTGCGACTGTCTCGGATGGTGGCCGCTCCGGACGTGCGTGGCTGTCCCTGCGAGGCGGTGGGCGGGGACGTGCGTGCGGGGAGGTGCGACTGTCTCGGATGGTGGCCGCTCCGGACGTGCGTGACTGTCCCTGCGAGGCGGTAGGTGGGGATGTGCGTGCGGGAAGGTACGACCGCCCCTGCGGGAGGGCACGCGAGGACGCGCCGGAGTGCCGGGTGCGTCAGTGGGCCCCCGGGGCCCGGGTGGCCGCCGCCGTGTCGTAGGCGCGTCGCGCAGGGGCGGGGGTGCCGTCCAGGGGGATCTCCACGACCGGCTGCTCCGGCGCGCCGACCTCGGGCACCGCGCCCGCGGGGGTGACCGTGGCCGCGGCGACCAGGGCCGCCGGGTGGCCGCCGCGGCGGCGGACCGCGCCCGGCAGCAGCGGACGTCCGCCGGCGTGCAGGGCGACCGCCGTCATCGGCAGCGCGACCAGCAGCAGACCGGCGCCGAGCACCGCGCCCATCACCGGGAACCCGGCCTGCGAGGACAGCACGCTCCCGGTGAGCGGCCCCGCCGCCGTGCCGAGCGCGGAGGCCGAGCCGACCAGCGCGGCCCACCGCCCCCGGGGATCCAGCGAGGCGGCCAGCCCGATCAGGTACGACAGCACCACCGGGTAGATCGTGTTCCAGGCGATCTCACCCGCGGCGAAGCTGCCCAACCCGGTCGTCGAGGCGCTGAGCGCGATGCAGCCGGCGATGACGACCGTGCCGCCGCCGATGGGCAGCGCCCGCCCCAGCCGGGAGCCCAGCGCACCCGCGCCGAGGATGCCCAGCAGCCCGGCGCCCAGCGCCACCGCGAAGACGACACCCACGGTCGCCTCCGGCAGGTGCGCCTGGCTCACCCCGATGCGTCCGCTCACCCCCCACAGCGCGTTCTGCGCGAGCGACCACAGCAGCATGCAGCCGGCCAGGACGAACCCGGAACGCCGGTACGGCAGGCGGGTGACGGCCGGGTCCGGGCCGGCGGGGCGGGGACCGTGCGAGCCGGCGGGCAGCTGTGCCGTCAGCGGCCACACGGCCAGCGCGGTGAGGGCGATCGCGGCGAGGGTGACTCCGTGGCCGGGCAGATGGGGCACCGTCAGGTACACCACGCCCGCGAGCGCGGAGACGCCGAGCAGTCCGAGGGTGGAGGCACGGTGCGGATCCCTCCCCCACGCTCGAACGTCCTCGCGCGAGGGGGCCCCCATGGCGGCGATCAGGGTGGCGGCGACCGTCGTGGCCGTACCGGAGCCGAAGCCGCCGACGATCGCACCGGCGACGACGGCAGGCAGGGCGCTGGTCAGGGCGGCCCCGCCATAGCCGATGACGGCCAGGACCAGACCCAGCCGGGCCAGCGACCGGGCTCCGACCCGTTCCACCCGGGACGCCAGCAGGAAACCGGCGGTGGCGGAGCTCAACAGCAGCGCGCTGCCGACGGCTCCGGCCTGGGTGGCGGAGAGGTCGAGCCCACGTTCCAGCCGGCCGACGGTGGTCGGCAGCAGATAGGGGGCGAGGTACCCGGCCGTGAAAAGGGCGACGAGGGGCCAGGGAGTGGTGCGGGGGGCGAACACGGGCGTTCCCGGGGCATGCGAAAGGGACGGTGCGAAATGCGAGGAAAAGGGGGAGCGACGACCGTCGACTGACAGGAGCGCGCGGGCAATTTGTATCAAGCCGGAGGACGGCAACGGGAGGGCGTCAGATGTGATCTATGTCACTTATGGGTTTGGCGCTCCGAAAGGCTGGGTAACCGCTTCCGCTACCGCCAGTGAACAGCCCCGCCACCTGCGGGAACGATGGCCTCCACCTTCGTCCGGATCTCCCGCATCACGGCGACGATCCGCTCCTCCCGCTCCGGCGTCAGCCGGGCCACCGGCACCGAGCAGCTGATGGCGTCCTGCGCGGGTGAGTCGTAGCGCAGCGCGAAGCCGAAGCCGACGATCCCCGGCACGCCCTCCTCGCGGTCGATGGAGTAGCCGCGCCCGCGCACCCGGGCCAGATCGGCGGCCAGTGCCTCCCGCGAGGTGTGGGTGCGCGGTGTCGCCGCCTCGTAGGGGCCCTCGGGCAGTCCGTCGTCCGGCCGTTCGGCCAGCAGTGCCTTGCCCAGGGCGCCCATGTGTGCCGGGAGCCGCCTCCCCACCCGGCTGATGGTCCGCAGGTACTCGTGCGACTCGCGCGTCGCGAGATACGCCACGTCGTACCCGTCCAGCCGGCCCAGGTGGATCGTCTCGCCCAGGGTCGTGGACGCCTCGTCGAGATACGGGCGCACGGCGCGCACGCGCGGATCGGAGTCGAGGTAGCCGGTGCCGGTGAGCAGGGCGTGGATGCCGATGCCGTAGAGCGAGCCGGTGACATCGGTGCGGACCCAGCCGCGCGCGACCAGCGTCTGCAGCAGCGCGTACATCGAACTGCGCGGCACCTCCAGCGCGTCCGCCAGCTCCTGGAGGCGGGCCGGGCGGTCGCCGCGCGCGGCGAGCAGTTCCAGCAGCTCCACCGTGCGCGCCGCGGACTTCACCTCGCGCACGCCCCCTGTCTCCGGCATGCGGCCGATCGTAGTCCGGAGGTGTCCGGAAGTGAGGGGCGCGTGCCGGACCATTGACGCCCTCCTGTTCGCGTATCTAACCTGCATTTGTATACGTGGATGGCATCTACATAGGGAGATGAGCGAGGGTGAGTCCCGATACGGACACCAGCGGTAGGGCCACCGTGGCGAGACGCCTGGAGGACGGGATGGTGAACGGGGTCCTGTCCTTCCCCCTCACCTCCTTCCACGACGACGGCTCCCTCGACCCGGACGGCTTCCGCGCCTACGTCGCCGACCGGATCGCCACCGCCCCCGGTGCCGTCTTCCCCGCCTGCGGCACCGGCGAGTTCTTCTCCCTGGACGAGGACGAGTACCGCCGGGTCGTCACCCTCACCGTCGAGGAGAGCGCCGGCCGGATCCCCGTCGTCGCCGGCGTCGGCTACGGCTGGGCCCAGGCCACCCGGTTCGCCCGCATCGCCGAGGACGCCGGAGCCGACGCGCTCCTCGTCCTGCCGCACTACCTCGTCACCGCCCCGCAGGACGGACTCGTCGCCCAGCTGGAGGCGATCGCCGCCCGCACCCGGCTGCCGCTCGTCACCTACCAGCGCGGCCAGGTCGCCTACACCGCCGACTCGCTCAGGCGGATCGCCGCCCTGCCGGGCGTCATCGGCCTCAAGGACGGCCACAGCGACCTCGACCGGCTGCAACGCCTCACCCTCGCCGTCCCCGAGGACTTCCTCTTCTTCAACGGCGCCGCCACCGCCGAGATCCAGGCCCGCGCCTACGCCACCGTCGGCGTCCCCGCCTACTCCTCCGCCGTCCACGCCTTCGCCCCCGAGATCGCGAACGCCTTCTTCGCCGCCCTGCGCGACGGCGACGAGGGCACCCTCGACAAGCTGCTGCGCGGCTTCTACGTCCCCTTCGTCGAACTGCGCGACCGCGCACCCGGATACGCGGTGGCGCTGGTGAAGGCCGCGGCCCGGTTGCGCGGCCACTCCGTGGGACCCGTACGCGCCCCGCTCACCGACCCCACCGCCCGCGACCTCGCCGACCTCAGGACCCTGCTCGCCACCGGACTCGACCTCGTAGGAGCCGCCCTGTGACCACGCCGAGCACGACACCCGCGACACCCGCGACACCCACGCCGCCCACGCCGCCCACGCCGGCTTCCCGCTCCCGCGACCTGACCGTGACCGTGGTCCGTCTCACGCCGATCCTGGTCGCCGACCCGCCGCTGCTCAACACCCAGGGCGTCCATCAGCCGTACACCCCCCGCCTGATCGTCGAGGTGGTGACCGCCGACGGGACCACCGGGCTGGGCGAGACCTACGGCGACTCCAAGTACCTGGAACTGGCCGGACCCCTCGCCGACCGGCTGGTCGGCCGCCGGGCCGACGACCTGAACCGGCTGTTCACCGAGGCCGACGCGGTGGCCGTCGACGACTCCCGGGTCTCCGGCCAGGTCGACGTGGGCGGACTGCGCGGCGTGCAGACCGCCGACAAACTGCGCCTGTCCGTGCTCTCCGCCTTCGAGGTCGCCTGTCTCGACGCCGTCGGCAAGAGCCTCGGACTGCCCGTGCACACGCTGCTCGGCGGCAAGGTGCGCGACACCGTCGACTTCAGCGCGTACCTCTTCTACAAGTGGGCCGACCACCCGGACGGCATCCCGGCCGAGAAGGACGACTGGGGCGCCGCTGTCGACCCGGTCGGCATCGTCGAGCAGGCCCGCCGGTTCAAGGAGCGGTACGGGTTCACGTCGTTCAAGCTCAAGGGCGGCGTCTTCGCGCCCGACGAGGAGATCGCGGCCGTACACGCCCTCGCCGCCGCCTTCCCCGGGCACCCCCTGCGCCTCGACCCCAACGGCGCCTGGTCCGTCGAGACCTCCCTGAAGGTGGCCGCCGAGCTCGGGGACGTCCTCGAATACCTGGAGGACCCGACCCTCGGCACCCCCGGCATGGCCGAGGTCGCCGCCCGCACCGGGGTGCCGCTGGCCACCAACATGTGCGTGACGACCTTCGCCGAGATCAAGGAGGCGTTCACCCGCGACGCCGTCCAGGTCGTCCTCTCCGACCACCACTACTGGGGCGGACTGCGCAACACCCAGCAGCTCGCCGCCATCTGCCGCACCTTCGGCGTCGGGGTGTCCATGCACTCCAACACCCACCTGGGGATCAGCCTCGCCGCGATGACCCAGGTGGCGGCGACCGTGCCCAACCTGCACCACGCCTGCGACTCGCACTACCCCTGGCAGTCGGAGGACGTCCTCACCGAGCCGCCCGCCTTCGAGGGCGGCGCCGTGCGGGTCTCCGACGCACCCGGCCTCGGCGTGGAACTCGACCGGGACCGGCTGGCGTTCCTCCACCGACGATGGCTCGACGACGACGGCTCGCTGCGGGACCGCGACGACGCGGCGGCCATGCGCATCGCCGACCCGGACTGGGTCACGCCCTCGGTGCCGCGCTGGTGAGCGCCCCGGGGACGCCCCGGCGGTGATCCCGGACCTCTCCGGGACCGACATGGAGTGACCGTCGTCACACTGTCGGTGGTGTGGTGCACACTGGCCTGATCCGCACCACGTCAGGGAGCGCACCGTGATGGCCGCCACCGGGAAGGCACGCAACGGGGGACGAACCGAGCGACGGACCGAGGGACGAACCGGGGCCCCGGACCGCCGCCCGGCCGTCCCGCTCGATCCCCTCGCCGCCCTGCGCGCACCGGGCGACCCGCCCTGGGACGTCTATCTCACCGGCACGGTCTTCCTCGACATCGTCTTCACCGGGCTCGACTCCGCACCGGTGCGCGGGACCGAGTCCTGGGCGCGGGGGATGGGGTCGAGCCCCGGCGGTGTCGCCAACATGGCCACCGCCCTGGCCCGGCTCGGTCTGCGCACCTCCCTCGCGGCGGCCTTCGGCGACGACCACTACGGCGAGTACTGCTGGGACACGCTGGAACGGGGCGAGGGCATCGACCTCTCCCTGTCGCGCACCGTGCCCGGCTGGCACTCCCCGGTCACCGTCTCCATGGCGTACGAGGGCGAGCGCACGATGGTCTCCCACGGCCACGAACCTCCCCCGGAGGAGCCCGCGCCCGACTGCCCGCCGCGTGCGCGGGCCGCCGTCGCCTCCCTCACCCCCGGCCGTGGCGCGCCCTGGATCGCGCAGGCCGCGCGGAAGGGGACGAGGATCTTCGGTGACGTCGGCTGGGACGACAGCGGGGAGTGGGACCTGGCCCGGCTGCCGGACCTGGCGCACTGCGAGGGCTTCCTGCCGAACGCGGCGGAGGCGATGCGGTACACCGGCAGGAACTGCCCGCGCGCGGCAGCGCACGTGCTGGCCGAGCACGTGCCGGTGGTGGTGGTGACCCTGGGCGCGGAGGGCGCGTACGCGGTGGACCGGCGTACGGGGGAGACGGCGTCGGTGCCGGCGATCGAGGTCGAGGCGCTGGATCCGACGGGGGCGGGGGACGTGTTCGTCGCCGGGTTCGTCACGGGCAGCCTCGCGGGGTGGCCGCTGGCCGACCGGCTCGCCTTCGCGGGGCTCACGGCGGCGCTGTCCGTCCAGGAGTTCGGGGGATCCCTGTCGGCGCCCGGGTGGACCGAGGTGGCGGCGTGGTGGCGGAAGGTGCAGTCGGTGGAGGGGCAGGAACAGTCGGCGCTGCGGCGGTACGGGTTCCTGGCGGAGCTGGTGCCGGAGGAGGCGGGGCGGCCGTGGCCGCGGCGGCGGGCGGTGCCGACGATCGGCTTCGGCCGGTCGGCCTGACGAACGGGGCTCCGCCCGTTTCGGGGGCTCCGCCCCCGCGCCCCCGCCAGGGGGCTCCGCCCCCTGGACCCCCGGCCCATGCCCACCCACCACCCGACTCGGTGCCCTGAAAGGCGGCCCACGGCGTAGCGGCTCGGGGGGCGGGAGGCGGGCTGGGGTGCGGGTGGCTCGGGGGCCCGGAAAGGCCCGCGGGATCGGCGCGCGTACCCAGCCTCCCCCGGCCCGTTGCCGCCCCCGCCGGCGAGGCCGGGTGAAAAGCCCTACGGGCTTGTCACCCCTGCGTCGTACCCTGGGAATCGCGAGGCCGCCCACAGCTGCGCGGCCGTGACGAGGAGGATCCGCAGGCCTTCAGAGCCGGCCCATGACTCAGACACCGACAGATCGCACCCCCGCGCAGGGACAGGCGAAAGTGCAGTTCACCGTTCCCGCCCAGCACGCCATGGTGACCGTGCTGGGGTCCGGAGACTCCCTCCTGCGTGTGATCGAGAAGGCCTTCCCGGCGGCCGACATACATGTCCGGGGCAATGAGATCAGCGCGGCCGGCGACGCGGCCGAGGTCGCCCTGATCTCGCGCGTGTTCGACGAGATGATGCTGGTGCTCCGCACCGGGCAGCCGATGACGGAGGACGCAGTGGAACGCTCGATCGCCATGCTCAAGGCGAGCGAGGACGGGAAGAGCGACGGCCAGGAGACCCCGGCCCAGGTACTCACACAGAACATCCTGTCCTCGCGCGGTCGCACCATCCGCCCCAAGACGCTCAACCAGAAGCGCTACGTCGACGCGATCGACAAGCACACCGTCGTCTTCGGTATCGGCCCCGCGGGCACCGGCAAGACCTATCTGGCCATGGCCAAGGCGGTCCAGGCCCTGCAGTCCAAGCAGGTCAACCGCATCATCCTGACCCGGCCGGCGGTCGAGGCGGGGGAGCGGCTCGGATTCCTCCCGGGCACGCTCTACGAGAAGATCGACCCCTATCTGCGCCCGCTCTACGACGCCCTGCACGACATGCTCGACCCCGACTCGATCCCCCGTCTGATGGCGGCGGGCACCATCGAGGTCGCGCCGCTGGCGTACATGCGGGGCCGCGCCCAGCCGGTCTTCACCAATGTCCTTACTCCGGACGGCTGGCGTCCCATCGGAGATCTTCAGGTCGGGGACCTGGTCGTCGGCTCCAACGGCGAACCGACGCCCGTCCTCGGCGTGTACCCGCAGGGTCAGAAGGATGTTTATCGTGTCACCGCCCAGGACGGTTCCTGGACACTGTGCTGCGGCGAGCATCTGTGGACCGTGCGTACGGCGGCGGACAAGCGCCGCAACAAGCCATGGCGTGTGCTGGAGACCCAGGAGATGATCGGGAACCTCCGTGCCACCCATGCCCGCCGGTACGAGTTGCCGCTGCTCACCGCGCCGGTGCAGTTTCCTGCGCGGGAGATCCCCATGGATCCGTATGCTCTTGGCCTGCTCCTCGGCGATGGGTGCTTGACGGGCTCCACCACACCGTCCTACGCGACAGAGGACCCGGAGTTGGCGGTGGCGCTGGCATCCGTCCTGCCCGGCGTCGAGCTGCGACATCGGGGCGGTCCCGACTACGTACTCAACAGGGTCAAGTCACCCGGCGATGTGGTCACCCTGGAAAACCCGGTGACCGGAGTTCTGCGCGAACTCGACCTGTTGCGCACACGGTCGAACACCAAGTTCGTTCCGGACGACTACCTGTACAACTCCGCCGGTGTCCGTCTGGCCGTACTCCAAGGGCTGCTGGATTCCGACGGTGGTCCGGTCACACAACGGGACCGCACCTGCCGTGTCCAGTACACGACCACGTCGATCCTGCTCCGGGACGACGTGATCGCGCTCGTTCAGTCACTGGGCGGAGTGGCGTACACGCGTCGTCGGCCGGCAGAGGGACGGAAGCCCGGGCTGGTCCGCGGCAGGGACGTCGAGTATCGCTGTGATGCCCATGTCGTCGACATCCGTCTGCCCGAAGGCATCGAGCCGTTCCGCCTGTCCCGCAAGCGGGACAAGTACCACGCCGCCGGAGGGGGCGGGCGTCCGATGCGCTTCATCGACAGCATCGAACCCGCAGGCCGCGAGGAGACGGTCTGTATCCAGGTCGCGGCCGAGGACTCGCTGTACGTCACCCAGAACTACCTGCTGACGCACAACACGCTCAACGACGCCTTCATCATTCTCGACGAGGCCCAGAACACCAGCCCCGAGCAGATGAAGATGTTCCTCACCCGCCTCGGCTTCGACTCGAAGATCGTGATCACGGGTGATGTGACGCAGGTCGACCTGCCGAGCGGCACCAAGTCGGGACTGCGGCAGGTGCAGGACATCCTGGAGGGCCTGGACGACGTCCACTTCTCCCGGCTGTCGTCCCAGGATGTCGTCCGGCACAAGCTGGTGGGCCGTATCGTCGACGCGTACGAGCAGTACGACAGCACGCACGGCACCGAGAACGGCACGCACAAGGGCGGCCGGGGCAGGTCCGGGCCCAAGGGGAAGTAGACCGAGCACCAGATGTCGATCGACGTCAACAACGAGTCCGGAACCGAGGTCGACGAGCAGGCGATCCTCGACATCGCCCGCTACGCGCTCGCGCGGATGCGCATCCACCCGCTCTCCGAACTCTCGGTGATCGTCGTGGACGCCGCCGCCATGGAGCAGTTGCACATCCAGTGGATGGACCTCCCCGGGCCGACGGACGTCATGTCGTTCCCCATGGACGAGCTGCGGCCCCCGTCCAAGGACGATGTGGAGCCGCCGCAGGGGCTGCTCGGCGACATCGTGCTGTGCCCCGAGGTCGCCGCCAAGCAGGGTCAGGACGCACCGACACGGCACACCATGGACGAGGAGCTGCACCTGCTCACCGTCCACGGTGTGCTGCACCTGCTGGGCTACGACCACGAGGAGCCGGACGAGAAGGCCGAGATGTTCGGCCTCCAGGCGGCCATCGTGGACGGCTGGCGCGCGGAGAGGGGCCTGACCGGCCCGTCCCCGGCCCCGACCGTGTCATGAGTCCGACCCTCGTACTCGGCGCGATCGCCCTGGTCGTCGTCGCCTGGCTGGCCGCCTCCGCGGAGGCCGGTATCGCGCGCGTCTCCAGCTTCCGCGCCGAGGAAGCCGTACGTTCCGGCCGCCGGGGCAGCGCCAAGCTCGCGCAGATCGCCGCCGACCCCACCCGCTACCTCAATGTGGCGTTGCTGGTCCGGGTCGCCTGCGAGATGGCCGCGGCCTCGCTGATCACCTACGGCTGCCTGCGGGAGTTCGACGGGACGGCCGAGGCGCTGCTGATCGCCATCGCGATCATGGTCCTCGTGTCGTACGTCGCCGTCGGGGTCTCCCCGCGCACCATCGGCCGCCAGCACCCGCTGAACACGGCCACGGCAGCCGCGTACGTCCTGGTGCCGCTCGCGCGGATCATGGGCCCGATCCCGTCGCTCCTCATCCTCATCGGCAACGCGCTGACCCCCGGCAAGGGGTTCCGGCGCGGTCCCTTCGCCTCCGAGGCGGAGCTGCGCGCGATGGTGGACCTCGCGGAGAAGGAGTCGCTGATCGAGGACGAGGAGCGCCGCATGGTGCACTCGGTCTTCGAACTGGGCGACACGCTCGTGCGCGAGGTGATGGTGCCGCGCACCGACCTGGTGGTGATCGAGCGCTACAAGACCATCCGGCAGGCCCTCACCCTCGCCCTGCGCTCCGGCTTCTCCCGGATTCCGGTGACCGGCGAGAGCGAGGACGACATCGTCGGGATCGTCTACCTCAAGGACCTGGCCCGCAAGACCCACATCAGCAGGGACGCCGAGAACGAGCTGGTGTCCACGGCGATGCGCCCGGCGTTCTTCGTGCCCGACACCAAGAACGCCGGTGACCTGCTGCGCGAGATGCAGAAGCAGCGCAACCACGTCGCCGTCGCCGTCGACGAGTACGGCGGCACCGCGGGCATCGTCACCATCGAGGACATCCTCGAGGAGATCGTCGGCGAGATCACCGACGAGTACGACCGTGAGATCCCGCCGGTCGAGGAGCTGGGCGAGGGCCGCTACCGGGTCACCGCCCGCCTCGACATCACCGACCTCGGTGAGCTGTACGGGCTGGAGGAGTACGACGACGAGGACGTGGAGACCGTCGGCGGGCTGCTCGCCAAACACCTGGGCCGGGTCCCGATCGCGGGCGCGTCGTCCGTGGTGGAACTCCCCGACGCCCGCGGGCTGCGGCTGACCGCGGAGGCGTCGGCCGGCCGCCGCAACAAGGTGGTCACGGTGCTGGTGGAGCCGGTGGACCCCGTGGCCCCGCCCCGCGACGAGGAGGAGGACGGGCCGGAGTGACCCCGCGAGAGCTGCGCGCCCTGTGCCTGTCCTTCAACGCGGCGGAGGAGGACTTCCCCTTCAACCCGGAGACCTCGGTCTTCAAGGTGTGCGGCAAGCTGTTCGCCCTGGCGAACCTGGACGCGGACCCCCTCAAGGTCAACCTCAAGTGCGCCCCGGAGGACGCGATCCGGCTCCGCGCCGACCACCCGGACCTGATCGTCCCCGGCTGGCACATGAACAAGCGCCACTGGAACACGGTGACGGTCGACGGGGCCCTCCCCGACCGGTTGGTCCGGGAGCTGGTCGAGGACTCCTACGACCTGGTCGTGGCGGGCCTCCCGCGTGCCGACCGCCTCCGCCTCGACCGCCCCTGAGCCCTCCTGTGCTCGGATCATGCTTATGCTCGGATCATGACCGACACCGACACCGACACCACCGCCCTCGACCCCGAGGACCGCAAGATCGTCACCCTGGCCCGTTCCGTGCGGGCCCGCAACGGTGTGCCCGAGGGGGCCGCCGTGCGGGACGAGACCGGGCGGACGTACGCCGCCGGGACCGTGGCCCTGGACTCCCTGAAGCTGAGCGCCCTGCAGACGGCGGTGGCGATGGCGGTGGCGTCCGGCGCGACGTCGCTGGAGGCGGCGGCCGTGGTGACGGGGGCGGCGTCGGCGTCGGCCGAGGATCGCGCGGCGGTACGGGACCTCGGCGGCCCCGGCACTCCGGTGCTGGTGGCGGGCCCCGACGGCACAGTACGGGAGACCCTCACGGCGGGGTGACGCGGATGGTTGCCCCCCGTGGTGTTACCGCCGGTAAATAGGCCAGATTTCAACCTTGTCGCGCACTGCCTCCCGCGCATCAATAGAACCGCCGGTTCCGACGAGACGTCGTCGGCCGGTGTGATGCAGCGGGTCCGGACCCCAACTGCCGATCAGTTCCCCGAACAGTTCCCCCGACGGAGTCCCCTCCCCAGGGGCTCCTCCCCACACGGAAAGGGAGCCGGAATCCCATGAGAGGCAAGCGATTCGGAACGGGTCTGTCCCTGGCGGCAGGCGCACTCGCGGTCTGTGGACTCGCCTTCGCCCCGGCGGCGGCCGCCGTCGCCCCCGGTTCGGCGACCGTCAACGCCGACTGCGGGACCTGGGGCGGCGGCGACGCCACCCTGACAGCGACCCAGAACGGCACCTCCGCCACCATCACCATCAACACCTCCGCGGTCACGGCGCCCCTCGCCCTCGCCAAGGACTCCCTGGTATCGGAGCTGACGATGGTGAAGGCCGGCGGCGGCACCACCGTCTTCAAGGGCACCAAGAACCCGGCCATGTCGACCGGCGACGCCCTCGAGGTCGGCCCGCTCAGCGGCACGGTAGCCCCCGGCGACACCCTGGAAGCCTTCGGCGGCACCCTGAAGGTGACGGCCTTCGGCTTCATCACCATCACCTGCACGGCGACGGCCCCGCAGGCCCCGGGCCCGTTCGTCTTCGACTGATCCGCGGGCGGACGACCGGGCCGGACGCCCCATGGGTGTCCGGCCCGGGAACTCCCGCGACTGCTGCTGTTCCGGCCCAGGTAACCCTCCACAGCGGTGACCGAGTGATCCAACGGAATCGTGTGGGTGTCACCGACGGTGGTCAGGCGGTCATGGGCGCTGACGAAGCGAGGTCAGTCCTCGACCGGCTCCAGGCGAACAGGTTCGGCACCGCCGAGATACAGCATGCACCCCGCCTCCTCGTCGTCGGACTTCTCCGGTGGCAGCACGTAGATTCCCGCCGTGGGCGCGGGGGACCAGCCGAGATTGCGCGGAGGGTTGTACTCCTCGTAATGCCCGACGTGGAGACGCTTCGGCGGAATGGACACCGTGCACCTGTCTCCCGCCCGGAGTTCGGATGCCGCGGGCTCAATTCGGTAGGGAACCCATTCCTGGTGCGAATCGCCGTACGGCAGGGCGTTCATTCCGTTCCACCGGAAACTCGAGGAATCGTCGATCACTCCCCACGGCCACTTCAAAGTGATGTACCGCGAATCGACACGGACGACCTCGGCGCTTGCGGGCTCGCAGGAGACGACCACTTCATCGCCGACCTGTGGAATCACCTTGTCACCCTCCATCGCCTCGCCGGCCCACACCGACCGTACCCGGACCGTGCGGGTCGCCCGAACGGGTCCTGCTTCCGGATACGCACCGGCATGGAGCACGACCGGGGTCGAGCGCGTCGGGCCCGCTGCCGGGCGGTTCAGCGGTCGCACCGCCGCCGGGACGTGCAGGGTGCCGGTTAACGTCCTTTCGGCGCATGGGCGTTGACGTGGACCGTCGTCGGTGTCGATGATCCGGGCCATGGTGACGACGAACCCGATGCCCCGATTCCCGGACGGTTTCCTGTGGGGTGTGTCGACCTCGGCGCACCAGATCGAGGGGGCCGCGGACGAGCGCGAGCCGTCCGTGTGGGATGTGTTCTCGGCGGAGCCGGGGCGGATCCGCGACGGCTCGACAGCGGCGGTGGCCTGCGACCACGTGCACCGTCACGCCGAGGACGTGGCGCTGCTGGCCGGCCTCGGCGTGGACGCGTACCGCTTCTCCGTGTCCTGGCCGAGGATGCTGGCCAAGGGCGGCCCGGACTTCTACGACCGGCTGGTCGACGATCTGTGCGCGGCGGGCGTACGGCCGGTGGTGACGTTGTTCCACTGGGATCTGCCGGCGGGGCTCGACTGGCTGGAGCGGGACACCGCCGAGCGGTTCGCGGAGTACGTGTCGGAGGTCGCCGGGCGGCTGGGTGACCGGGTGGCGAAGTGGATCACGCTCAACGAGCCCGCCGAACACACCCTGCTGGGGCATGCGCTGGGGGTGCACGCGCCCGGCCGGAGGCTGCTCTTCGACGCGCTTCCGGTGGCCCATCACCAACTGCTGGCGCACGGACTCGCGCTGCGGGCGCTGCGGGCGGCGGGGGCGGACGACATCGGCATCGCGAACTCGCACGCGCCGACCTGGCCGGCCTCCGAGGACGAGGCGGATGTGGCGGCGGCCGGCTTCTACGACACCCTGCTGAACCGGATGTTCGCTGACCCGCTGCTCCTCGGCCGCTACCCGGAGGGCATCGGCGAGCTGATGCCGGGTGATGTGGAGGCCGACCTGCGGATCATCGCGGAGCCGCTGGACTGGTACGGGATCAACTACTACGCGCCGACGAGCGTGGGTGCGCCGCAGGGCACGGAGATCGACTTCGGCGGGGTGCGCATGCCGGCCGAACTGCCCTTCTCCGTGCGGGAGATCGAGGGCCGACCGGTGACGGACTTCGGCTGGCCGGTGGTCCCGGAGGCGCTGACGGAGGTCCTCACCACCTTCCGGACCCGCTACGGCGACCGCCTCCCGCCGGTGGTCGTCACCGAGAACGGCTGCGCGTACGAGGGCCTGGACGACCGGGACCGTATCGCCTACCTCGACGGGCACGTGCGCGCGCTGCACCGGGCGGTGGAGGCGGGGGTGGACGTGCGCGGCTACTTCGTGTGGTCGCTGCTGGACAACTTCGAGTGGGCGGAGGGCTACGCCCGCCGTTTCGGGCTGGTCCATGTCGACTTCGACACGCTGGAGCGGACCCCGAAGGAGTCGTACGGCTGGTTCAGGGAGCTGCTGCGCGCGCAGCGCGGCCGCTGATCCCGGTCAGAAACCCAGCCGCCGCAACTGCTTCGGGTCCCGCTGCCAGTCCTTGGCGACCTTGACGTGCAGGTCCAGGAACACCGGGGTGCCCAGCAGCGCCTCGATCTGCTTGCGGGACTTGATGCCGACGTCCTTCAGGCGCTTGCCCTTGGGGCCGATGACGATGCCCTTCTGGCTGGGGCGCTCGATGAACAGGTTGGCGTGGATGTCGAGGAGGGGCTTGTCGGCCGGGCGGTCCTCGCGCGGGAGCATCTCCTCGACGACCACGGCGATGGAGTGCGGGAGCTCGTCGCGGACGCCCTCCAGGGCCGCCTCACGGATCAGTTCCGCGACCATGACCTGCTCGGGCTCGTCGGTGAGGTCGCCCTCGGGGTAGAGGGCGGGGCCTTCCGGCATCAGCGGGATGAGGAGGTCGGCCAGCAGGTCGACCTGCTGGTTCGCGGTCGCCGACACCGGGACGATCTCCGCCCAGGTGATGCCCAGCTCCTTGCCGAGCTGGTCCACGGCGATCAGCTGCTCGGCCAGCGCCTTGCCGTCCACCAGGTCGGTCTTGGTGACGATCGCGATCTTCGGGGTCTTCTTGATCCCGGCGAGTTCCTTGGCGATGAAGCGGTCGCCGGGGCCGAGCTTCTGGTCGGCGGGGATGCAGAAGCCGATCGCGTCGACCTCGGCCCACGTGGTACGCACCACGTCGTTCAGCCGCTCGCCGAGCAGGGTGCGCGGCTTGTGCAGGCCGGGGGTGTCCACCAGGATCAGCTGCGCGTCCGGGCGGTGCACGATGCCGCGCACGGTGTGCCGGGTGGTCTGCGGCCGGTTCGAGGTGATCGCCACCTTCTGCCCGACCAGAGCGTTCGTGAGGGTGGACTTGCCCGCGTTGGGGCGGCCCACGAAGCAGGCGAAACCGGCCCGGTGGACGGCCTCGGCCGGCTGCTCGGATGACTGGGTACGAACACTCATGCCGCCCATTCTCCCTGATCCACGAACCCGGTCGAACCAGCGGTGGCGCCGGACCGCCACGGTACGAACCACGTCGGACGGGCGTCCGGACCTCCACGGTACGAACCCGCCGACGGCGCCGGGCCCCGGCCGCCCCGCGAGGGGGTGGCAGGGGCCCGGTGGGCACGTGGACGCGTCCGGCGTCAGCCGAAGGCCTTGACCGTGTTCCAGTCCACGCTCAGGACGACCTTCACGGGAGGGTTCGTGTTGGTTCTGGACGGGTTGTAGATCCGGGTCGCCCCGTCGGAGCTCAGGCGTGCCCAGATGTCGGGGATGCCGTCGCCGCTGACGTCGGGGATGCCGAGGGCCGTCGGGACGTTGGCCTCGCTCCAGCTGGTGCCGTAGGCCACGTCACCGTTGAGCGAGCCGGAGGCCAGCTTCAGTGAGACCAGGTCGACGCTGCCGCTGACGGGACCGGGCTTGCCGTGCCGGACGTACATGTTGCCGTTGTCCAGGTTGCGCCACAGCAGGTCGGGCGTCGTGTCGCCGTTGATGTCGGCCACGTTGACGATCTCGCGGCGGGCCCAGGCGTTCGAGTTCATGAGCGTGGCCTCCCGGAAGGTGCCGCCGGTGTAGCCGGAGAGCGTCCAGAACTCGGCGCCGGCCCGCAGGACCAGATCGGGGTGCCGGTCGCCGGTGATGTCGCCGACCGCCTTGATCTGGGTCCAGGTGGAGGGGGCCGGGGCGTTCGCGGGCAGCCGGATGGCGAGCCGCTCACCGATGTCGAAGCTGCCGTAGCCGTCCCCGGGGTAGAGCCAGGCCCTGCCGTCGGGGGTCACGGCGAACAGGTCGGTGGAGCCGTCGCCGGGGTAGGCGTCCGCGTAGTGGGTGATCAGCGCGGCCTTGCCGGTGGCCGGGTCGAACCAGTGGTCCTTCGGATTCAGTGTCGTCTCCGCGGTCCGCTCGTCCGTGGAGTACGCGGCGCCCAGGCAGCCGTACAACTCGCCGCCCTCGGCACCGACGCAGTTCTGCAGGGTGCCGGAGGAGTTCACGATCAGCAGGTCGGGGATGCCGTCGCCCCCGGTGTCCCAGGGCGCGTCGGCCTTGTCCCGGGGCGGGACGTAGAAGGCGTAGTCGGTGCGGGCGCTCTGGTTGCCGTACGCGTCGTACGCGTACACGAGCAGCCAGTTGGGGCCCGCGTGCGCCGGCGCCAGGGAGATGGTCGCCTGGCCGCCGGTGGCCGGTGTCTCCAGCCACTTCAGGCCCTCGATGGTGTACCGGAACCTGGTCGCGCCCGAGGAGAGGAGCGTCACGGAGCCGGTCGTGCCGAACTTGACCTTCGCCCAGGTCTGGCCGTCGGAGGTGGCCCGCGGGAAGTCCTCGCTCTCGATCTCGGGCTGGGGCGGAGCGGTGGCGTCGACGGTGATCCGGCAGGGTTCGGTGCCCGGCGGGAAGTACGTGGAGGCCGCGCCCTCGGTGTCCACGGCGCGCACGTCCCACGAGTAGGTGGTCTTGTCCTCCAGGGGGAAGGTGGTGGGGATCTCCACCCGGGCGGTGCCGCTGGAGTCCGGCGTGGCGATCTTCGCGGCCGGGACGGTCCCGCCGGTCTTCCAGAAGCGGAACTGCAGCTCGCGGAGGTTGCCGTCGGCGTCCTTGGCGTTCGCCGACAGGGTGATCTTGGTCTTGCCGATGGTCACGCCGGCGCCCGGGCCGGGCACGCAGGCCCCGCCGGGCGCGGACTTGCCGCCGGTGGGCTCGCTGGGCTTGCGGTTGTAGGTCACGGTCAGCGACGCCGAGCTCGCCTTGAACTTGCGCCAGGTCTGGGTGTCGGACTCGCTGGTGGCACGCATACCGAAGGTGATGGTCGACCAGCCGCCGTCCGCGCCCTTCTGGGCGGCGGCGTCCACGTCGAACGACTCGTAGGCGTCGGGGCAGGAGCTGGAGGACCAGCCGTGTGCGAAGGACTGCGCGTCGACCTTGGTGGTCCAGCTCGGCTGCTTGTTCCACGTCGTGCCCGAGGAGATCGCCCCGGTCAGCCAGAACTGGAACTCGCGCTTGGTGCAGGACCACGAGTGGTTGTTGAGCACCTTGAACTTCGCGTCGGTGATCGTCGCGCCCTTCAGGCTGCTGCTGTACTTCATGCGCCAGAAGGAGCGGGCGGTGCCGTTCGTGTCGTCCTCGTGGCCGACGCGGGCGTCGGAGGTGCCGGAGCTGAAGTTGGTGCCGTTCCAGAAGCTGCTGTTCGGATACGGCTTGTACGCCACCGTCCAGGCCGCCGAGCCCGGGTTGATGGTCGGGTCGACGAACACCGGGAAGCGGGTGTCCGGGTCGGTCAGCAGAGCGGTTTTGCCGAGCCCCAGGTCGATCCGGGTCCGCTGGGTCCCGTCACCCTGGAGGCGTATCGGCAACCGGGCCTGCCGCGCGCCCGGCTCGATGCCGCTCAGGCCGGACAGCTTCAGTACGTCGGCCGGGGTGGCGACGGAGGTGCGGGGTTCGTCCTCGCGCAGTTCGGGGTCGCGGCCGTCGGAGTCCCAGGCGAAGGGCGTCGGGACGGAGCCGATCTCCTTGCCGGACCGGTCGAGGACCATGACACGGCTGCCGGCCTCGTCGTACCGGAACACGGCCGTCTCGGAACGCAGCCCGTAGGAGACCTCCGCCAGCGCCTTGCTCCGCGCGGCCTCACGGTCCTTGACGATCAGCAGCTGTGCGAAGCCGCCCTCCTCGCGGGCGACCAGCAGCAGGTCGACGCCCGGCAGCACGTCCGGGTAGAGCGCCCGGGGGCCGTCGAGCACCGGCTCGGGCAGCTCGCCCGGCCAGGTGTAGGTGAGGGTGTGCCCGTCGAGGTCCATCTCGGCCAGCACCGTGTCCGTGGCGGCGGACGCGCCGGCCAGGGGGAGACGGGCGTAGGAGCGGTCGGCACGGCTCTTCCCGCCGGGCGTGCCGCTGGCGAACCGCACCGGGGTCGCGGGGTTGACCGGACGGATGCCCAGGCCGTCACCGGCCTTGCCGGTCCGCCGGAGCCGGTTGTCGATCGGCGCCCACGCCCCCGTGGCGTTCTTCGCCCGCCGTGGGAGGGCGGTCATCTCGGTGCGCATCTTCCCGTCGGGCTGTGCCCAGGTCCGCGAGGTGGCGGTGGTCTCCGTGTCGACGAGGACCGGCTTGCGGGTGCGCCGGGCCTCGGCCGCGGCGGCGGTCTCGTCGCGGGGGCCGGTCGCCGCCGGCTTCGCGTCGGTCCCGCTGCCGGCCCGGGGCGCCGTCGCGTCGTCGGGGAGCCACCAGGGCAGCAGGGCGGCGGTCAGGGCGGCCAGGACGAGACCGAGGGTGAGGCTCAGCCTGGTGCGCGTGCGGACGAACGGACTGAGAAGGCGAGGCGGCGCGGGCACGGCGGCAGTCACTCCCGTGTGGACCAGGCGGACGGGGCAGCACGGACGGCCCCGGGACGCGGGTCACGGGGCAGGGGCGCGCAAACGATCACACGATCTTCAGAGAACGTCCATGCATTTGAAAGTTATGACTTTGTGATGACCTTTCAGTGAGCATGTGGAGTGGTGCATACGTGCGCCGTGAGTGCGGCTTTTGGTCACCGCTTGTGTGCCGGTGTGTCCGCCCCCTTGACGTATGACTCGCTGATCACGAGACGTCAATGTCTGACATGACATCAACTGTGCTACTAATCACAGCAGTTGTGCGGAACTCCACGAGGTCGATCTTGCTGCGTGGGCCACCCGTGACAGAGGGTTGCGGACACATTCGTATCGCCTGGGTGGGAGTCGACGCGCATGCGTGCTCAAGGTCCACTGTCCTGGCCGCGGCGCAGACGCCCGGCTTCGACGGAGTCACAACGACGGCGTCGCCGGCACGGCCGCGTGGCGACCGTCCTTCTGCTGTCCTCGACGCTGATGGTCACGAGCCTCAACGCGCAGGCCTGGGCGGTTCCCGGTCCCGGCATGACCCGCGAGGAGGTCGAGCTCCCCGACCTGCCGAAGAACACTCCGGTCGACGGCGACGAAGAGGCCGAGAAGAACCTCACGACCGCGCCCGAGGTCCCCGTCGACCCGTACGCGCCGACGGCCGTCACCCCCTGGACCGAGAACAGCGGCACCGCGACCCTGTCTCCGGACACCGCGGCCGGCACCACGGTTCCGGTGTCCAACGGCCTGCCCGTCGCTCTCGGCGCCCCCGAGGGCACCGACCCGGCCGCGCTCGCCGGTGAGTGGCAGGTCGACCTGGCCGCGCCGGCGGCGTCCCAGGAAGCCGGCGTGTCCGGCCTCATCATGCAGGTCACCCCGCCGGCCACGGCGGACCCGGCCGCACAGGTCGCGCTCACGGTCGACACCACTTCCTTCGCCGACCTCTACGGCCCCCAGGCCGCCGACCGCTTCGGCCTTGTGCTGCTGCCCGAATGCGTCCTGACCTCCCCCGACAGCGGTGACTGCGCCGCCGAGGGCGGGGTGCAGACCATGTTGGGCACGGCGGACAACGACACCGCCGAACTCCTGCGCAGCACGGTCGAGGTGGTGCCGGCGAAGGAGGCGCCGACCAAGGCGAAGGCACCGAAGAACGCCACCACCCACAAGATCCTGACGGGCTCCGTGCCGGTCGCCGACCTGCTCGGCGGCGCGGCGGCGGACACCGACTCCTCCTCCGGGTCCGGCGGCACCCCCTCCCCGAACTCCCCGGAACCCTCCGGCGCCTCGGCCCGTACCGCCTCGGCCCGTACCGTCTCCGCGCACACCGACGCGCTCCAGGCCGTCGACGCCTCCGGCCCGCAGGTCATCGGCGCCATGGACACCGGCGCCTCGGCCGGCGGCGACTTCACCGCGACGCCGCTGCTGTCCGCCGGCTCCTGGTCGGCGGGTGCCTCCTCGGGCGCCTTCACCTACGGCTACCAGGTCCAGGTCCCCGAGACCGCCGGCGGCCCGATGCCGAAGATCGCGCTGAGCTACTCCTCGCAGAGCGTCGACGGACGCACGTCGGCCACCAACAACCAGGCCTCGTGGATCGGCGACGGCTGGGACTACAACCCCGGCTCCATCACCCGCACGTACGCCAACTGCCGCGAGGACTCCAAGAAGTCCGGCTCGAACAACGCCAAGCACCGCACCGCGGACCAGTGCTGGGGCTCGGACAACGCCACCCTCTCGCTCGGCGGCATGACCACCGAACTGGTGTGGGACGAGACCCAGAAGGAATGGTTCACCGCCAACGGTGACGGCTCCAGGATCGAGCGGATCAGGGACGACAAGAGCGGCAACGGCGCCAAGGACGGCGAGTACTGGGTCGTCACCACCCGCGACGGCACCCGCTACCACTTCGGCAAGCACAAGCTCCCGGGCTGGACCGAGGGACAGCCGGTCACCGACTCCGTGCTCACCGTGCCGGTGTACGGCAACCACCTGGGCGAGGACTGCTACAAGTCCGGGGACTGGCCCGGCTCCTGGTGCACCCAGGGCTGGCGCTGGAACCTCGACTACGTCGAGGACGTCCACGGCAACGCCATGTCCCTGTGGTGGAAGACCGAACAGAACTACTACGCACGGAACTTCAACTTCAAGGCCCCGGTCGTCTACGACCGCGGCGGCTACCTGAGCCGCATCGACTACGGGCAGCGCAAGGAGAGCATCTTCTCCACGCCCGCCCCCGCCCGCGTCACCTTCAAGGTCGAGGAACGCTGCCTGGCCGAGGGATCGCTCACCTGCTCCGACGAAAACTTCGAGGACAAGGACCCGGGCAAGTACCGCATCTGGTACGACACCCCGGCCGACCTCAACTGCAAGAAGGTCACCAGCACCTACAAGACGAAGTGCTGGAACGCGGGACCGACGTTCTGGACCCGCAAGCGCCTCACCGAGATCCAGACCTCCGCCCAGCGGCGCACCGACACCGACGCCCGCCAGGTGGTCGACCGGTACGCCCTCACCCAGAGCTTCCCGGTCCTGAGGACCGGCCCCAACACCGCACTGTGGCTGGAGTCCATCCAGCGGACCGGCTTCGCCCGCGAGGGCTCCACCGACGAGAGCGTCACCCTCAACGCGGTGCGCTTCGAGTCCAACGCGGACGACATGCCCAACCGGGTGATGCGGCCCGACGACCCCCGGCCCGGCTTCTCCCGGCTGCGCATCGCGCGCGTCATCAACGAGTACGGCGGCGAGACCGTCGTCACCTACAAGCCGGCCACGGGCGACTGCGCCACCGGCACCGGACTGCCCGGCAAGAAGGACACCGCCGCGCTGAAGTCCAACACCCGCCTGTGCTACCCGCAGTTCTGGCACCCCGACCCGGAGGTCGAGGACATCGACTGGTTCCACAAGTACGTCGTGGAATCCATCGAGGAACTCCCCAACGTCGACGGCGCGTTCGCCACGCAGACCGCCTACGCCTACAAGAACGCCGGCTGGCGGCTCGCCGAGTCGGAGTTCACCAAGAAGTCCACCCGGACCTACTCCCAGTTCGCGGGCTTCGAGCAGACCACCGTCATCACGGGCACGGACGAGCCGTCCGTCGGCAGCAAGAAGTCCAAGGCCGTCACCCGCTACTTCCGGGGCATGGGCGACGACGTCCCGGTGAAGGACATCACCGGCGCCGAGATCGCCAAGGACCTGGAGCCGTTCGCCGGCCGCATCGCCGAGGAACTGACCTACACCAGCGCCTCGGACGCCGACACCGACTGGCTCTCCCGCAGCGTCACCGTCCCCGCCGCCACCGAACTGGGCAAGCGGGACCGCGACGACGGACTGAGCCCGCTGCGCGCCTGGCGCGTCACGGAGCCCGAGGAGTTCGCGTACACCAAGTCTTCCGGCACCGGTGACGACACCCGCACCGAGCGCGTGGTCCGCTCGAAGACGACGTTCGAGCCGACACACGGACTGCCGACCCAGGTCGAGTCGCTCGGCGACACCGGCAAGTCCGGCGACGAGTCCTGCACGAAGCTGGAGTACCTGCACCACACCGGCAAGAACCTCATCGGCCTCACCAAGCAGGCCCTGGTCTCACCCACCACCTGCGCGAACGCCGACTTCACCGATCTGTCCACGCTGAGCGGCGCCACCCGCACCGCCTACGACAACACGGCCTACGGCACCGCGCTCGCCGACACCACCCGCGGCCTGGCCACCCAAACCTGGTCCCTGAACGGCACCGGCACCGGCTTCCAGGACAACGGCACCAGCAAGTTCGACGCCGTCGGCCGCGTCGTCAGGCAGACCGACCCCGACGGCAACTTCGGCACGATCGAGTACAACCCGCCCACCGGCCAGGTCTTCGAGATCATCGAGACCAACGCCGCCGGCCACACCCAGAAGCAGGAAGTGGAGCCGGGCCGCTCCACGGCCGTGAAGACCACGGACGCCAACGGCCGCGTCAGTGAGGCCACGTACGACCCGCTGGGCCGCCTCGTCGAGGCGTGGGGTCCCGGCCGCACTCCGTCCGCCTCCGCCGTCCCGGACTTCAAGGCCGTCTACACCGTCCCGCAGTACGACCCGGACAACCCGGACCGCAAGCCCCCGTTCGTCACCACCCACACCCGCGGCCACAACGACCGCGTGGAGACCTCCGTCGTCCTCTACGACGGCCTCGGCCGCGAGCGGCAGACGCAGGAGGAGGCCGATGGCGGCGGTCACCTGATCACCGACACGCTGTACAACAGTTCGGGCGAGGTCTGGCAGACCAACAACGCCTACCTCACCCACGAGGCCGAGTCGGGCGAGCTGTTCACCCCGCTCGCCGACACCGCGGTCCCCAACATCACCCGGTACACCTATGACGGCCTCGGCCGCGTGGTGACGGAGATGCCGGTCCTCAAGGTCGTCGACCCGGAGACCAAGGAAGCGACCTCGGAGCCGGTACCGGAACGCGCCACCCGCTACGAGTACGGCCAGGACTGGTCGAAGGTGATCCACCCGACCGGGGCCTCGTCCTACCGCGTCTACACCGACGCGCTGGGCCGCACCTCCCGCGTGGACACGTTCACCCCGGACGCGCCCGGCGGCCACACGTCGATGCGCTACAGCTACGACCGTCACGGCCAGCTGGTGAAGGCGGTCAACTCCGTCGACCCCGCGCACCCGTGGACCTGGACATACGACCACCGTGGCCGGCAGGTGACCTCCACCGACCCGGACACGGGCACCACAAGCACCACCTACGACCACCGCGACCGGCCGCTGACCACGGAGAACGCCCGCGGCGTCACCGTCTGGAACGGCTACGATGCCCTGTCGCGCCCGATCGAGCAGCGCCTGGACAGTGCCGCCGGCAAGCTGCTGGCCTCCTTCGGCTACGACTCCGCCCCCGGCGGCAAGGGCATGCCCGCCACCGCCACCCGCTACACGGACGGCGCGGCGTACACCCAGCAGGTCGACGGCTACACCGAGGACTACCAGCCGACCTCGACCACCCTGACCCTGCCGCAGGCGCTGGCCGACACCTGGGGCCTCAAGACCTCCTACACCTACGGCTACACCTACACCGACACCGGCGCGCTCAAGGAGGCCTCGCTGCCGGCGGTCGGCCGGTTCGACGCCGAGAAGCTCGTCGTCCGCTACAACAAGGACGGCAAGCCCCTCTCCGTCTCCGGCAAGGACTGGTACGGCGCCGAGACGGTCTACGACTCCTACGGCCAGGTGCTGCGCTCGACCCTGGGCGCGCAGCCGTACCGCGTCTGGACGCAGGCGTCGTACGACGAGGGCAGCGGTGAGCTCAAGGACCACTCGGTCTACCGCGAGCAGACCGGGGACAAGGCCGTCGTCGGCGGTCACCTCGTCTCCAACCGGTCGTACACCTACGACCCGGCCGGCAACATCACCGCCATCCGCGAGCACGCGGACGGCATAGCCGAGCGGCAGTGCTTCGCCTACGACCCGCTCGGCCAGCTGAAGACGGCCTGGACCGCCAAGGACCAGACCGCCTGCGCCGCGCCGGACGGCGGCGGCACCGGCACGCCGAACGTGGCGGCCGGCACGGACAACACCGGCTACTGGCAGGAGTACGAGTACGACCTGGCCGGCAACCGCACCAAGCTGACCGAGAAGGACCTCGGCGGCGACGCCGCCAAGGACGCCACCACCACGTACTCCTACGGCAAGGCCGACGGCACCCAGCCGCACACGCTGACCAAGGTGTCGAAGACCTACACCACCCCGCAGGGTGCCCAGGTCAAGGCCGAGGCCGAGCGGCTGTACGCGCTGACCGGCGAGACCACGTCCGTCACCTCCCTCCAGAACGGCGACAAGCAGGAGCTGAGCTGGACCTACGACGGCAAGATCGACCGCATCAAGGGCCAGGGCGCCGGCGGCAAGACCCCGTACGTGGGCCTGGCCGACAAGTGCCTCGACCTGAAGAGCGGTCTGGCGGCCGCGGGGCAGCCGGTCCAGCTGTACGCCTGCAACACGTCACCGGCGCAGAGCTGGCGCTTCACCCCCACTCCGGGGACGGAGCAGGCCGACGCCGACCGAGGCACGCTGGCCGTCCACGACGAGTGGTGCCTGGCACCGGCCGCGAACACCGCCGGTTCGGCGGTCCAGGTGCGCAAGTGCGACGGCTCGGCGGGCCAGGAGCTGAGGCGGAACACCTCCGGTCAGCTCACGCACATCGCCTCGGGTCTCTGCCTCGCCGTCAAGGACGCCAACTCGGCGAGTTCGACACCGGTCGTGCTCGCCGCCTGCGACGCCGCGAAGTCCGAACAGCAGTGGGCGCCGCAGAAGGACACGCGGTACGTCTACGGCCCCGACGGCGCGCAGTTGCTGACGATCAAGGGCAAGCAGGCCACGCTTCACCTGGGCGAGGCCGAGGTGACCGTGCAGCAGGGCGGTGTCCTGGTCAACACCCAGCGGACCTACTCGGCGCCCGGTGGCGCGGTGATGCGCTACGCCTACGGCAACGGCACGGAGCAGTTGGTCGCGCTCGCGGGTGACCACCAGGGCAGCACGTACGCGGAGGTGGCCCTCCGGGACGAGATGTCGGTGCGGATCCGCAAGCAGGACCCGTTCGGCAACCAGCGCGGCGGGGGTACGGTCGGCGTCGGCCAGCAGAGCCACACCGGTTTCCTGGGCGCGACGCGTGACGACTCCTCCGGCTACCAGCCGCTGGGCGCCCGCCTGTACGACCCGGTGGTGGGACGCTTCCTGTCCGCGGACCCGGTCCTGGACCTGAACGACCTGCTCCAGTCCAACGGTTACGCCTACGCGCACAACAACCCGGTGACGATGTCCGACCCGACGGGTCTGGCCATCACCCTGACCGCCTCGGAGCGGGCGGCGGCTCTGGCGGGTGCGGGTCTGTCCGCGGCGGCGGTCGCGCAGGCGCAGTCGATGATGGGCAAGTCGCTGAGCTCGGTGATCCTCGATGCGGCGTGGAGCACGCTGAAGGACTTCATCGGCATCAACGATGCGATGGCCTGTTTCGGCGGGGACATGTGGTCCTGCGCGGGCATGGTCCTCGGGGCGATCCCCTGGTTCAAGGCCGGCAAGATCCCCGGTGTCCTGAAGGCCATCGACCGCACCATCGACGCCATCCAGGCCTTCCGCAAGGCCAAGAAGGCAGCCGAGGCGGTGCTGAAGGCCGCCAAGGCCGCCGAAGCGGCGGCCTTGAAGGCGAAGAAGGCGGCGATCGAGAAGGCGAAGAAGGAAGCCGCGCAACGCGCCAAGAAGAAGGCGGCGGAACAGGCCAAGAGAACCTCCGACAAGGCGGTCGCCCAGACCAAGAAGACCGGCAACCCCGTCCAGAAACAGGCCCAGGCGAAATCCGCCCCGAAGGCGTCCTCGGTGAGCAAGGGCTCTGGCGGCAAGGGCGGAGGCTCCAAGCCGGGCGGCGACTCCGGCGGCTCCTCCCGCAGCAAGGGCGGCAGCAGCGGCAGCGGCGACTCCGGCAAGGCCGACGGCGGGGGCTCCTGCCCGGTCGGCAACAGCTTCGTCCCCGGCACCCGCGTCCTGATGGCCGACGGCACCACCAAGCCCATCGAGAAGGTCAAGGCCGGAGACAAGGTCATCGCCACCGACCCCAAGACCGGCGAACGGCGCATCGAGACGGTCACCGCCGAGATCAAGGGCGAAGGCCTGAAGCACCTGGTCAAGGTCACCATCGACACCGACGGCGACAAGGGCACCAAGACGGCATCGGTCACCGCGACCGACGGCCACCCCTTCTGGGTCCCCGAACTCGACGCATGGATCGACGCCACCGACCTCCACTCCGGGCAGTGGCTCCGCACCAGCGCCGGCACCCACGTCCAGATCACCGCAGTCAAACGCTGGACCACCCCCGGCACCACCGTCCACAACCTCACCGTCGGCAACACCCACACGTACTACGCGCTGGCGGGGGCCACGCCGGTCCTCGTCCATAACTGTGGAGAGACGGTTCTCTACCGCTCGCCAGCCGAAGGAAAGCGAGCGAGTGAGGCGCTGGGTCTCAATGCGGATAATCATTCAGGTCCTCACCCCACTGCCTACCTCTCCAACAAGCCGGAGGGTGCCGCACAGTATGCTGGAAACGGGCATGACATGGGATTCCATCGGTTTGTGATGAAGCCGGGATTCCGAGAAGCCTTCGGTGATCTTGAATTCGAGTTGCCGAACTCGAACGGTGTTACCGGTCTAACCGAATGGAGAATTCCGGCCGGTAGGATTGAGGAGTTCAACTCGTACATCGACCACAGTAAGACCCAGTGGTGGGATGCCGCCTTGGGGCACTTCTATCCACCGTCCGGATAGGTAAGAGAATGTAGTGGGGGTGGGTGCTGCCGTGTATGATTCCGGCGGCACCCACCCGTTTCGGGATCAGTGCAGACTCAGGGGGCATGATGGCTGGCCGTGACACGCCTGACCGGTTCGGTCGATACTGCGAGCTGCTCTCTGCGCTCACCGGTGTGGAGCCTGTCATCAGCGATGTTGAACCGCGGGTGAGGGGGGATGGGCCGGTTCGGGCCATCTCATACGTCGGAACACCGGAGCCCGGATACGTTACGGGTTTCACCTACGGACTCTCCCTGTCCAGTCATCCGGATTGGGGGAAAAGGGGGCGTGAACTATGCGTCACCGTCCGCTCTGGTGACGTCGAATGGTCCCAGGTTCCTGCAAGGGTGGTTGCCGCGTTGCGGGGCATCTGCCCCTTTAATCCGGGGCAGGTTCTCGGTTACAAAGAACCGTATGTTGGAGGTTCTTCCATGAACAGCATTGTCTTGGCTGAACCCGCCGTTGAGCTTGGATCGGGGCCGCTCGATCTGGGCGGCATTGAGGGTGGCACAAAAGTGCTGGATCTGGTCGATATTGTCGGCGCCTATCCGATTCATTCATCGGAGCGGGAGTTTGCCTACTCGCATGGATTTGATGCGCTTTGGAACCTGGCGTGGGATCGCTTCGATCCTGCTCGTGCTCCGGTAGCGTAATGATCCTGGATACTGCGTCAGAGGCCCGGCTGAAACTTCCAGCGGGGCCTCCGAGGTGTTTGACGCTGAGGTTGAAAGGGTTGGGTGACAGCGGGCGTTGGCGGTGCTGCTCATCTTTTGACTGGGTCTTGACAAGTCTGTCCATCCTCGTCATGAGGTACGCGGATCACGGCGGTCTGACCGCTGCGGGCGGGCAAATCGTGAAGCAGTGCGCTTTGGGGCCGCGGCGATGTTCGAGCAGAGTGTGCGGCCGATGGAGGTGCCCGCAGGTTACGGGTGACGCGGAAGTCTGCGTACGCCTGGCACGCAACCTGACGCGACGGCGGCAAGCCGGCCCCGGCCTCCAAGCCGGAGGCCGGGGTGACGGTGAGAGGGCGCTTCAGGCCCGGGACAGCCTCAAGCGCCTTCCTTCAGCACCCTTCTGATCAGTGTGCGCTGGGCCTCCGTGAGGACGGGGTCGGCGCAGTACACCGTTCTGTTGTCCACCGTGATGCGGTAGGTGAAGCCGTCCGGGACGCCGGGGGGTGGGGTGTGTCGGGCGGTGGAGAGGGCGTGTTCGGCCAGGGCGTGCCATTCGGGCGCGTCGGGGCGGCCCGCCGTGTCCACCTCCGCCTGGCGCTCGATGCCCGCGAAGCCGCCTGTGCGCCGTACCTGAATACGCATGCTCCGTGTCTAGTACGGAACTACAGCGTCCGCACCCCCACCCGCTCCCATGCCTTGGTCACCGCCTGAAGTTCGTCGCCGTCGCCGTAGCGGGCGCGGGCCGCCTTCACCGTCAGGGTCGCGAAGTCCACGAACAGCGCGTCCTGCTTGAGGTCGCCGCCGGTCAGTACGTCGTACCAGACCTGCCCGGCCCGCTCCCAGGCGTGCCCGCCGAGGGTGGTGGCCGTCAGGTAGAAGGCATGGTTGGGGATGCCGGAGTTGATGTGCACGCCGCCGTTGTCCCGGCCGGTGCGGACGTAGTCGTCCATCGTCGCGGGCTGCGGGTCCTTGCCGAGCACGTCGTCGTCGTACGCCGTGCCCGGCTCCTTCATGGAGCGCAGCGCCTTGCCCGTGACGCGCGGGGCGAGCAGTCCGGCCCCGATCAGCCAGTCGGCCTCGTCGGCGGTCTGGCCGAGCGTGTACTGCTTGATGAGCGCGCCGATGACGTCCGACACCGACTCGTTGAGCGCGCCCGGCTGCCCGTAGTAGGTCAGGTTCGCGGTGTACTGCGTGACGCCGTGGGCGAGTTCGTGGCCGATGACGTCGACGGCGTGGGTGAAGTCGAGGAAGATCTCCCCGTCCCCGTCGCCGAAGACCATCTGCTCGCCGTTCCAGAAGGCGTTGTTGTAGTCCTCGTCGTAGTGCACCGTCGCGTCCAGCGGCAGCCCGTCGCCGTCGATGGAGTCGCGCCCGTACGCCGTCAGCAGCAGCTCGAACGTGGCGCCGAGACCGGCGTAGGCGCGGTTGACGGTGGCGTCCTGGCCGGGCTCGTCCCCCTCGCCGCGCACCCTCGTCCCCGGCAGTTCGGTGCCGTGCCGGGCGTCGTACACGGTGCGGTGCGGCTTGCCGGGCTCGGCGTCGGCGAGCAGCGCGACGGCCGGGGCGCCGGCCACCGTGGTCAGATGGCGCCGGGTGCGCTCGATGGCGTCGCGCTGGATGGTGCGGCGCGCGGGTCCGGAGAGCGCGGGGTCGTCGGCCTGTGCGAGCCGGTCGAGGACATGTGGCGGGATGATCGTGCAGAAGACGGGCTCGAAGCCCCCGTGGCTGGTCATGTCCGGAACCTTCGCACTGCGTCACGAACCTGTCACCCCCCGCAACCATGATTGATGAAATCCTCCGCCACTCCGTCTCCGCCGGCCCGGTGGAGTGGTATACGGCACTTTTTGTCCATTTCATCCCCGTGGTCCCGCATACTGATACAAGACCTCGCACGGTGGGCGACTCGGTTAAGCTGCGAAGCATCATGCGTTTCGGGCTGCTCCTCCTTAGCTGCCGCGGCGAGGGCCTGTACTAGGCCGACCCCCTCCCCGCGGAGTTTGGCGTTGCGCCGTCGGCCGTCCCCAGGACACCCCGCGGACCCCCGAGGAGCCCACGCATCATGGCCAACCGCCAGCAGCCCACGTCCATGCCGATCCACAAGTACGGCCGCTACGACCAGGTCGACATCCCCGACCGCACCTGGCCGCAGCAGCGGATCACCACCGCCCCCCGCTGGCTCTCCACGGACCTGCGCGACGGCAACCAGGCCCTGATCGACCCCATGTCGCCCGCCCGCAAGCGCGCCATGTTCGACCTGCTGGTGAAGATGGGCTACAAGGAGATCGAGGTCGGCTTCCCCGCCTCCGGCCAGACCGACTTCGACTTCGTACGCTCGATCATCGAGGACCCGGACGCCATTCCGGACGACGTCACCATCTCCGTACTGACCCAGGCCCGTGAGGACCTGATCGAGCGCACGGTGGAGTCCCTGAAGGGCGCCAAGCGCGCCACCGTCCACCTGTACAACGCCACCGCGCCCGTCTTCCGCCGGGTGGTCTTCCGCGGCTCCAAGGACGACATCAAGCAGATCGCGGTCGACGGCACCCGCCTGGTGATGGAGTACGCCGGGAAACTGCTGGGCGACGAGACGGAGTTCGGCTACCAGTACAGCCCCGAGATCTTCACCGACACCGAGCTGGACTTCGCGCTGGAGGTCTGCGAGGCGGTGATGGACACCTATCAGCCGGGACCGGGCCGCGAGATCATCCTCAACCTGCCCGCCACCGTGGAGCGTTCCACGCCGTCCACGCACGCCGACCGCTTCGAGTGGATGGGCCGCAACCTGTCCCGCCGCGAGCACGTCTGCCTGTCGGTCCACCCGCACAACGACCGCGGTACGGCCGTCGCCGCCGCCGAGCTGGCCCTGATGGCCGGCGCCGACCGCGTCGAGGGCTGCCTGTTCGGCCAGGGCGAGCGCACCGGGAACGTCGACCTGGTCACCCTGGGCATGAACCTGTTCTCGCAGGGCGTCGACCCGCAGATCGACTTCTCCGACATCGACGAGATCCGTCGTACGTGGGAGTACTGCAACCAGATGGAGGTCCACCCGCGCCACCCGTACGTGGGCGACCTGGTCTACACGTCCTTCTCCGGCTCCCACCAGGACGCCATCAAGAAGGGCTTCGACGCGATGGAGGCCGACGCCAAGGCCAAGGGCGTCACCGTCGACGACATCGAGTGGGCGGTCCCGTACCTGCCGATCGACCCGAAGGACGTCGGCCGCTCCTACGAGGCGGTCATCCGCGTCAACTCGCAGTCCGGCAAGGGCGGTATCGCGTACGTCCTGAAGAACGACCACAAGCTGGACCTGCCGCGCCGGATGCAGATCGAGTTCTCGAAGATCATCCAGGCGAAGACGGACGCCGAGGGCGGGGAGATCACGCCGACGGCCATCTGGGACGTCTTCCAGGACGAGTACCTGCCCAACCCGGACAACCCGTGGGGCCGTATCCAGGTCGCCAACGGCCAGTCCACGACCGACCGCGACGGTGTGGACACCCTCACCGTCGAGGCCACCGTCGACGGCGAGCGGACCACCCTGAGCGGCTCCGGCAACGGTCCGATCTCGGCCTTCTTCGACGCCCTGGGCGCCGTCGGCATCGACGTACGCCTGCTGGACTACCAGGAGCACACCATGAGCGAGGGCGCCTCCGCGCAGGCCGCCTCGTACATCGAGTGCGCGATCGGCGACAAGGTGCTGTGGGGCATCGGAATCGACGCGAACACGACGCGGGCCTCGCTGAAGGCCGTCGTCTCGGCCGTCAACCGCGCGGCGCGCTGAACAGCGGCTTCGCGGGATCCGAGGGCCCCGTCCGCCGTTGCCGGCGGGCGGGGCCTCCGTCGTTTACCGGCCAATAGTCGTGGAGATCACGGAAGCGTCTCGTCCAGGGTACTGACTCAGCCTCGTCGATGTGGCTAACATCACGCATGCGCGGCGATGGTGCTGTGGCGTTGACGGAGGTGCGACGTGCTGCCAGATCGGGGACCCACCGGCCGTACCGCTGCTTCCGGACTCTCGCGTCTGCTGGGCACCCGCACCGCGTGGACGGCCGTCGGTGACGGGGAGTTCTTCTGCCCCGGCTGCGGGGGCGACCGCAACTACCAGAGGCTCACCGGGCGCCGCCGCTTCACCCTGCTCGGCGTGCCGCTGCTGCCGCGCGGCGAGTCCGCGCCGACCGTCGAGTGCGCCGCCTGCCGCCGCCACTACGGCACCGACGTCCTGGACCACCCCACCACCACCCGCTTCTCCGCCATGCTGCGCGACGCCGTCCACACCGTCGCCCTCGCGGTCCTGACCGCGGGCGGCATCTGCTCCCGCGCCTCCCTGGAGACGGCCGCCACCGGGGTGCGCGCGGCCGGCTTCGACGACTGCACCGAGGATCAGCTGGCCGCGCTCGTCGAGGCGCTGGAGGCGGACACCGGCCGCTTCACCGGGGAACCCTGCGCGGCGGGCCTCGCCATCGAACTCCACGAGGCCCTGGACCCCCTCGCCCCCCACCTCGCCGCCCCCGGCCGTGAATCGATCCTCCTCCAGGGCGCCCGCATCGCCCTCGCCGACGGCCCCTACACCCCCGCCGAACGCGACGCCCTCGCCACGGTCGGCGCGGCCCTCACCATCTGCGCGACCGACGTGACCCGCCTACTGACGGCGGCACGGACGCCGTCCTGACCGCGGCTCGCCGTCCCGCCGATGCGGTGGCTCAGCTGTCCCGGGGGAGTCGTAGATGCATGATCCGGCGGTCCTGGCCGGGACCGAAGTAGTCGCGGCGCAGCCCGTCGTCAGGGGGTTCGGGGCGAAAACCCAGGGAACGGTAGAGCCGGATCGCGGGCCGGTTGGCGGGCTCCACGGTCAGCCGGACCTGCTCGATCCCGTCCCTGCGCAGCCGGGCCAGGACCTCCGTCATCAGCTCCCGGCCCAGTCCGTGCCGGCGGCGGTTCCGGGTCACGCACAGACCGAGAATCCAGCTGTCCCGGTTGAGCGCCGTGGTGGCGGCCAGTACATAGCCGCGCAGCCGGCCCTCGCCCTCGTCGAGAACCAGCAGATGTTCCGCGTACATGTCGTAGAGCTGGCGCAGCAGGAAGGCCGGATAGGCGACCTCCTGGAAGACCTCCTCGTCGAGCCGGCGCAGTTCGGGCAGGTCGGACTCCCGTGCCGCCCGCAGGGACGGACTACGGGCCCCCGGGAACCCGGCGGATTCCACGAGGGGCCCGTCGTGGTCCAGGGTGCGCTCCAGTGGTTCGGCGGTCATGCCACCCCCAGTCGGGACGTGCGGACGTCAACGCGACGCACCGGCCGTTCACACCGGGGGATTCACGGCTCCCGGTGGCGGCCGGTGACTTCTTCTGGCTAGAGTGAGCCTCCAATTCACCGCGTGCAAGGGCGAGTTCAGGTGTGCAGAGATGTGCTGACGTGCGCCTGGTGTGCGCCCGTTCAGTGAGGACTGGCGTGTTCCTGGCTGTCTCCGCATGCCCCAGCGTCCTACCGTGCGGGAACCGGAGATGCTGTTTCGCCTGCCGACGTTCACCAGGACGCGCAGACAGGGCACACGGTCTTGTCCGACACTGAATGGAACGCGGCAGGGTGATGATGGACCGAAACGCCGACGCCCCGTGGTCGAAGTTCGATCCAGAGGCCTATGTCGACCTCAATTACCGCACTCCGCTCGAGGTCGATCTGCTGATCGTGCGACTGATGCGTGACTATTTCAGCGGCTGTTACGCGAACGGGGTACCGGACGCGGTGCGGGGTGTCGACGTCGGCGCCGGCGCGAACCTCTATCCGGCGCTGTCCATGCTGCCCTGGTGCGAGAAGGTCCTCCTGCTCGAATACGCCCGCCCCAACGTCGAGTATCTGGAGAAGCAGGCGTCGCCGGCCGGGTACGACGTGGTGTGGGATCCGTTCTGGGAGGTCCTGCGCGACGATGCCGCCTACCGCGGTGTCGAGCCGCGGAGCCGGTTCAGTGAGATCGTCCGCGTGGAGCGGGGCAACCTCCTGGACCTCGACGGACAGCGGCGCTGGGACATCGGGACGATGTTCTTCGTCGCCGACTCCATGTCCGAGTGCCCCGACGAGTTCCGGCGGGGCGTGACCTGCTTCATGGGCGCCCTGAACGAGGGTGCTCCGTTCGCCGCGGCCTTCATGAAGGAGTCGGTCGGTTACCAGGTCGGCGACCACCGGTATCCGGCCTACCGGGTGAACGAGGACCGGGTCCGGGAGAACCTGGAGGGCTACGTCGACGAGCTGGACATCCACGATCTGCACCACATGGTGCGGCCGGGACACGAGGGAATGATCCTCGCCCTGGGACGGCGGAATACGGCGATTGCCACCCCGTAGGAACGGGGACCATGTCTGCACACGGGCAACCGGATCTGTGCGAGGGGTAGGGGGATGCAGATCAAGCCACGCCAGCATCTGCTGGACATCTGGCGGGCGGCGGCACGTCACTCGTTCGACGACGGCAAACTTCTCTGGGGCGACACCGACGGGCTCAGCAGCGTCGCGGACGCGGAGCGGCTGCTCTGCCTGCTGTATCCCGCCACCGAGATCCCCGCTTTCCGCCTGGACCAGCCGGACACCACCGAGCAGGACGTCCTGCGTGCGCTGGAACGGGTCGGCAGCCGGCTGGAGATCCCCCCGAACCTGATCACCGCGCTGACCCAGTTCATGCGCACCTACACCGGGCCCGACGACAGCCCCACCTTCGCCGGCGGACCGTACTTCAAGCCCGTCGACACCGAAGAGGAACTCACCTACGAACAGGGCAAGTTAGGTGTCGTCGACTCCTACTCCATGTCCGTCACGCTCTGTCTCGCCACCCTGGGCTTCCTCAAGGTCTACGAGACCAGCACCACCCGCCCCGAAGTGCGCAGAGCCCTCGGCGAGCTGCGGGACGCCACCAACACACGGCTGACCGCCGCGATGATCAGCCTGCTGCGCTCCTTCACCGTCAACGTCTTCGACGCCGAGTCCGAACAGGGCCGGCGGCTGATCCAGGTCATCGGCCAGAACAGACACTCCGACCGGGCGGTGCTCCAGCAGTTCTCCCGCCGCTTCCGTCCGCTGCGCGCCACCATCATCGAAAGCCTCAGCCGCGGCATCCAGGTCGACGAGAGCATCCGCGACGAGACCCAGCTCTTCGAGTGCGGCTGGGCCTGGGGCGTGGTCAAGGACGCGCCGCGGATCACCGACCTGGACGTGCAGGTACCGGGCCAGCCCGACGGCATCGCCGACCGGCTGCCCTACGTGTACTTCACCGTGGTCGCCCTGGACGGCATCCAGGACCTCTTCTCTGAGCGCACCCTCACCCTGGGCCTGCTCGACGCCGACCAGCAGAAACTCGCCGAGGCGCTGCGGCTGCGCTGGGAGCTCAGTCAGCAGTACTGGTCCGCCGTCGCCCGCTTCGGCAGCGAGCGCTGGCCCCTGGAGGACCTGCCCTGGCAGACCACCGGACTGCGCCTGGAGTCGGAGTACTTCTCCCTGACCGTCGCGGCCATCCTCGTCCACGACCTGGTCCGCCGGAAAGCGACCGACGACGACCTCACCCGCACCGTCGCCATCATGGAACGCCTCGCCGACCGCGGCCGTGTCACCAGCCGGATGACGAGGAACGATCCCGTCGTCCGGCTGCACGACCCGGGCGTCCTGATGCCGCTCGCCGGATCCGAACGCTCCGGGTCGCTCCTCCAGTGGCGGATGACCGACTTCTCCGCCCAGTTGCTCAAGCGGACCGTCCAGCTCGCCGAACTCTCCCGCAGCATCGACGCCCAGGACCGGCTGCTGCGCCTCGCCGAGCAGACCTTCGAGCACCTGTGGAACCGGAGAATCGCGGAGGGCGAGGGCGCCGGCCTCTGGGACAACGTCCGGGCCGTCTACCCGGACGCGCACGGCATCACCCGCCGGCTGTCCTGGAGCATCACCGAACGCGTCACCGAGTGCCTGGTCGCCGCGCGCAACATGTACGAGCAGCAGCCCATCCGCAGCCCGGAACTCGCCGAGCTCGCCCGGGACCTGCTCAGCGAGGCCACACACCTGTTCGGCAAGGAACAGATGGAGGCCACCGCCGCCGCCGACGGGAGCCGGGGCCGGGCCATGCGGAGCATAGAAAGCCGCCTGGACCACGCCCGCGGTCTGGTCGACGACCGGCCCGCCACCGCCTTCGCGCTCGCCCTGCCCGTGCTTCAGGAACTCGACACCCTGGCCCAGGCCCGGGACGCCGCCGCACAGGAGGGCTGAGCCGTGCTCGTCTTCGCCGCTTCCGACAAGGGAGGCACGGGCCGCTCGGTCACCAGCGCCAATCTGGCCTACCAGCGCGCCCTGACCGGCGACCATGTCGCCTACCTGGACTTCGACTTCGGATCGCCGACCGCCGCCGCGGTCTTCGACGTCCCCAGCGCGATGCGAGGCGCCGAGGAGCGGGGCCTGCACTCCTACCTCGACGGCGAGGTCGACGAGCCGGCCGGCATCGACATCTGGCGGCACACCGAACACCCCATGCTGCGGGCCCGGCAGAACCAGTCCGGCCGCCTGGTCCTCTACCCCGGAGACAAAGGCGGCGGTGAATTCGCCACCGGCGAGTACGCCCTGGAACGGTGCACCGATCTCCTGCTGCGGCTCAACGGCGAGTTCGACGTCGTCGTGGTGGACCTGAGCGCCGGCCGCAGCTACGCCGTCGACCTGGTCCTGGCGGCGACGGCCAACCCCCGGATGCGCCACGTCCCCTACCGCTGGCTCGTCTTCCACCGCTGGACCCACCAGCACGTCATCGCCGCCGCCGGTCTCGTCCACAAGGAGAACGGCATCCTCCACAGCGGCGTCGGCCGCGGACACGAGAAGGAGACCCTGGAGGGCAACATCCGTTTCGTACGGGCCGCCGTACCCGACCCCGAGTCGCCCCTGTGGTCACAGGTCTCGCACGCCCAGGAAGCCTGGATGCAGTCCTGCAACAAGGTGCTGCGCCGACTCGCCGCCGACCAGCGCATCGGCGACAGCGTGGTCCTCGGCACCGTACCGCTGGAACCCATCCTGCAGTGGCGCGAACAGTTGATCACCGAGGACGACGTGCTCTCCACTCAGATCGCCAACAAGGAGACACTGGAAGCGCTCGAGGAGATCGCCAGGCGGCTGACCGACGACTCCCACTGGGGGCGGCCATGACGGACGCGGTGTTCCGCGAAACCACCGCCGAACCACGGACCCAGTCGGTGCCGCTGTCCCATCTCTCCCTGGAAATCGGCCACTTCTACATGGAGGACTTCGAAGCCGGCCCGGACCACCTGCGCCGCCACTTCGAGCGGGTACGTCCCTGGGTGGAAGCGGCGCGCACGGCCGCGGCCGACCGGGCCGGCGGCAAACGCCCCCGGATCAGCACCTGTTTCCTCATCGACGACTACTTCACCCGCTTCTCCAGCCCCGCCGAACTGATCCCCCTCCTGCTGGCGGAGGCCGGCCGGGCCGGCCTGACGGTCGACTACCTGGCTCGCGAGTCCGGCTGCGCGGTCACCGGCAAGGTGCCGATCGCGGAGGCGGTGGCCGGCCGTATCGTCGAGGAACCGCCGCCCGGGAGCTACGGCAACCGCCCTCCGGCCGCACAGACCGGCTGGCTGGCCAACGGGGTGCGCAGCCCTGCCGCGCGCGCCCCGCAGGCCATGAGGCAGGCCACCGCCTGGCAGCCGCCCACGGAGACCGCGGCCCGCCGCCACTCCGTCTTCCTGGACGTCGAGCTCTGGAACGACACCCCGGACGGGCAACGCGTCTGGTCCTGCCCCTTCCTGGCCGCCGTGTGGCAACTCGCCCGTCTGGGGCTGCTGCGCCACCAGGGCGACGCCGTCCTCGACCCGCACCCGCACACCGCCGCCGGTTTCCCGGACGACTGGGACGAACTGCCCACGCTCGTCCAGCTCAACGCCCGGGCGGCCCCCTTCTCCGCCTACCGGACCTGCTCCGTGCTGCCCAACCGCTTCCTGCCCGTCGAACACGCCGTCCGGGTGATCCTCGACCGGACCGACGTGGACCCGGAAGCGCTGCGCCAGGTCGCCGAACGGTCGGCCCGCGAGGCCGTGCCCGTACCCGACCCGGTGGCCGACCGAATCTCCTACCTCTTCTACGAGGGGGCATGACATGCGGCCGGTCGCACGAGGGGCCCTGACATGAGGCCGGGGGAGACCACATCACGCGCCGTGCTCGCCTGCGGTGAGGTCCGGACCTGTCTGCTGCCCGCCGGACAGGCACTCGACAGCCGTGCCGCCGCCCAGCTGCTGCGCCTGCGCGCCGACGAGCGGGTCCTGGTCTCCGAACGCCCCAACCTCTACGGACGGTCCCCCGACACCCTCACCGGAGTCGACTGCCCGCTCCCCAGCTCCAACGGTGCCCGAGTCCGCGCGGTCGGCACGGTCACCGCCCGGGCCTCGCTCACCGAGGGGCGCGTCCTGCAGACCTCCGCGCACTTCCGTGTCCCCGCCACCGGCCCCGACCACCGCCGGCCCTGGGGCCAGTACCTGGTACGGCCCGGAGTGGTCGAACCCTTCGGCAGGCTGCCCCACGAGGCGGTCGCCGAGGGCCTGCTCGGCGGCGGACGGCACGGCGACCTCGACGTCGGGCTGATCGCGGCCGGACTGCAGACGCGGTTGCTGCGGCACCCGCTGCTCGACCATCGGCCGCCGCTCAGGTCCCGGCCCACCCGGCTGCGCTGGGTGGCCCTGCCCGCACGGCACGGCGACGGCCCCACCCTCGAACGGTTCACCCTCGCGGAGGACGACCTGCGCACCGTACGGCTGCGGGTCCCCGACGGCACCCGAAGTGCCGACATAGCCGGGCTCTGCGACGATATCGCGCTGCACGACTGGCTGCTGACGACCGTGGTCCGCATCCTCGACGGCATCCGCCTGGGACCCGGCGAACCGCGTCCCTGGCCGCGGCCGGGCCCCGCGGACGCCCTCCCCGCCGTGGTCGGGGCCTTGCGGCCGGCCGTCGACCATCTGCTGCATCTGTGGATGCCCATGGCCCGCGTGTCCAGTGAACTGACCCCACTGTGGGCCGTGTTGGAGGATCGACCGGGCTTCACCCGACAGTGGCTGGCCCTGGTGCAACGCGTCCGCGACCAGCTGACCCTGCACGCGATCCCCCCTGCGTACCGGGAGGTGGAGCCGACGTCCTGATCCGGCCCCACCGAGACGCCCACCAGCCGTGAGCGGACTCGACCGGGGCCCCCGCACCTTCCCGCACCCCGAACCGACGTGTTTCCCAACCGGGGGGAGAAGCGAGATGAGCACGGCACAGCCACCCCAGTCCGACGACACGGCCGGCCCGCCGACCACCGTGAACACACCAGACGACCCGGGAGCCCGGAGGACACCCCGCCGGCCCGCTCCGCCCCGCGCCGCGCGCCGGCCACCGGCCACCGCCACGGCGGGGGACGCCGGCCGGGAGACCGATCCGGCACCGTGGCCCCGCAGGCTACTGGCCGGCCTCGTCGTCGGCCTGCTCGCCTGGGGCGTCGCCGCGTTATTGAGCCCGGAGGACCCTCTCGCACGGCAACTCGGCGCCGCCGGACTCGTCGCGGTCGCCGCGGTAGTCGTCCCGTACGTCCTCCCGGGCCCGGACCGGTCGGCGGAGGAACGGGCACGGCAGGCGGAGAACCTGCTGGCCGAGACCGCCGCCACCGTGCGGGACGGACTGCGGCGCTACGACGAGCTGCAGAGTGGACTGACCCGGCACACCGAGGACATGAAGCAACTCGTCGAGACCCGTCTCGTTCCGTCGGCCCGCCCCGCCGAACCCCGGCCGGCCCCGGCACGCGTCCGCGTCGAACCGGTGCCCGACCTGGCCACCAACTTCGCCGAGGTCCTGGCGCCCAGCCTGCCGATCCTTTCCTCCTTCGTCCGCATGGAGATGCAGCGGGTGATCGGCCAGATGACGGACCTCACCACCCTGACCGCCGAGTGCCCCGGTGAGAACCACGACTGGATGCTGACCCTCACGCGTGCCGCGCAGGAGGCCATCTGCGCCACCAGCACCTCCGTCGACCGCGAGTTCTGGAGCAGCGAACCCGCCAGCCGCTACCTGCACGCCCAGCGCGAGGCGATCGAGAACGGCGTCCCGGTGCGGCGGCTGTTCCTGCTGGAGAGCGCACGGGAGCTGGACGACCGGCTGCTGCGGCTGTGCGAGGAACAGGAGATCCTGCACATCGAGGTGCGCGTGGCCGTCCTGCCGGAGCTGCCGCCGCACCTGCTGCGCGGCACCACCAACGACTTCATCGTCTACGACGAGGCGGTCTCCTACGAGATCGACCAGGACCTGCGCGACGTCAACATCAGAACCCGGCTCATCGCCCGACCGGACCACGTCCAGGACCGGATGAAACGCTTCCGGGAGCTGTGGGAGGCCGGCATGGGCGTGCGCGAACTGGAGGTACGGGTCGACGACGAGGAGGACGGCACCTGGATGGTCGACCAGGGGTGATCCGGCGGTCCGGACCGGTACTCCCCGGGGAGTAGTCGCAGCCGCATGCCACCCCACGCGGTACCTCGCAACTCGATCCCACGTCCGACGATCCGTGCCCCTTCCGCCGGGAGTCTGGGAACCGACCCAGACGCGACCGGAGGGGAGCCCCGACTCATGGGGGACACAAGAACACACGTACGGCGACGGCGCCTGGTGCCGTGGGTGGTGGTCGGGCTGTGGCTGGCCGCGCTCGTGCTGGTCGGGCCGCTCGCCGGGAAGTTCGGCGGGGCGCAGCAGAACGGGGCGGTCGACTATCTGCCCGACAGCGCCGACTCGACGCAAGTAGCGCGTATTCAGGAGGAGTTGCCCGGCGGGGAGTCCACCGATCTGGTGCTGGTCTACCACCGGGACGGCGGGCTGACGGCCGCCGACCGGGAGGTGGCCGCCGGGCAGGTCGCCGAGGTGGAGAAGGGCTACAAGCTGTCGGACGATCCGCGGGGGATCCCCTCCGAGGACGGCAGCACCCTCATGTACCCGGTCTCCAGCACCCAGCCGGGCCAGGACGAGGAGGCCATGGTCGCGTTCGTCGACGGGGTGCGCGAGATCACCGAGGGCTCGGGCGGGCTGAGCGTCGAGGTCGGCGGGCCGGGCGCCCTCGACGCCGACGCGGACAAGGTGTTCGACAGCATCGACGGCACCCTGCTCATGGCCACCCTCGGCGTTGTCACCGTGCTGCTGGTGCTGATCTACCGCAGCCCGTTCCTGTGGCTGGTCCCGCTCGCCGTAGCGGGCGTGGCCGTAGCGGTGGCGATGGCCGCCGGGTACGGGGTGCACGAACTGTTCGACGTCACCATCACCGGGCAGAGCGGCGGCATCATGACCGTGCTCGTCCTCGGCGCCGGCACCGACTACGCGCTGCTGCTCGTCTCCCGCTACCGCGAGGAACTGCGCCGCCACGAGCGGCCGTACGACGCGATGCACGCCGCCCTGCGCGGCTGCGGCCCGGCGATCCTCGCCTCCTCCGGCACCGTCGCCGCCGGACTGCTGTGCCTGCTCGCCGCCGACCTCAACAGCAGCAGCGGCATGGGCCCGGTCGGCATGATCGGGGTGCTCTCCGCGCTCGTCGCCATGACGACCCTGCTCCCGGCCGTCCTCGTCCTGCTCGGGCGGCGTGTGTTCTGGCCGCTGGTTCCCGCCTTCGGCAGCACGCCGAAGGCACGCCGGTCGCTGTTCGCCGCCATGGGGACGTCCGCCGCCCGCCGCCCCGCCGCCGTCCTCGCGGGCGGCGCGGTACTCCTCGGCACGCTCGCCCTCGGCACGCTCAACCTCAGCGGCGACCTCAGACAGGAGGACTCGTTCACCGACCGGCCCGAGTCCATCTCCGCGATGCGGACCCTCGCGGAGGAGTACCCCGAGCGGAGTTCCCAGCCGCTCACCGTGATGGCCCCCACCGATCGGGCCGATGCCGTCCTGGCCAAGGCCCGCGGCACGGACGGGGTCGCCGAGGCCGCCGCCGGACGCAGTGAGGGAGGCTGGACCGAGATCTCCGTGTTCGCCACCGCGGCCCCCGAATCACCGGGGGAGACCCGCACCATCGAGGCCCTGCGCGACGTACTCGATGACGACTACGGCGCCCACGTCGGCGGCCCCAGCGCCCAGCGGCTCGACCTCGCCGACAGTGAGGCCCGCGACCGCTCGGTGATCGTGCCGCTGGTGCTGGCCGCCGTGTTCGTGATCCTTGTGGCCCTGCTGCGCAGCCTCGTCGCCCCGCTGCTGCTCCTCGGCGCGGTGGTCGCCGTCTGGGGCGCCGCCCTCGGCATCGGCGGACTGGTCTTCGAGCCGCTGTTCGGCTTCGCCGGTACCGACCCCGGACTCGGGCTGCTGTCCTTCGTGTTCCTGGTCGCCCTCGGCGTCGACTACGGCATCTTCCTCATGCACCGTATGCGGGAGGAGTCACTGAACGGCGCCGATCCCGAGGCCGCCGCGCTCACCGCCCTGCGCACCACGGGCGGGGTGATCGCCTCCGCGGGCATCGTGCTCGCCGCGACGTTCGCCGTGCTCATCACCCTGCCGCTGGTGGCGCTCGTGGAACTCGGCTTCGTCATCGCGGTCGGCGTCCTCCTGGACACCTTCCTCGTCCGCACCTACCTGGTCACCACGGCGAGCGTGCTGCTGCGCCGCTGGATGTGGTGGCCCGGCAGGCTGTCCCGGGCGCCGGAATCGGCGCCGCGCGAACGGCAGCCGGAACCGGTCTAGCCACCCGCGAGTCGATCCCTGGGCGCCCCTCCCTCCCGGAGGGGCGCCCTCCTGCCGGAGGATGGAGCCTGTGCAGACGACGACAGTGAGCCCCACGGCGGTGGAACGCCCCCGCACCGGTGAGCGGATCATCGCGACGATCAACCGTGACCCCCTGACCGCCCCGCGCGCGGTGCGCAACGACGCGATCCTCGCCGCCTGCACCGCCGCACTGGCCGTCGTGCTGGCGCTGCTGGTCGACGACGGCCGCCGCCCGGACGCGCTCGGCTGGACGCTGCTGCTCGCCGCCCACGTGCCGCTGGCGTGGCGGCGGCGGCGCCCGTTGCTCATGCCCCTGCTGGTGCTGGCCGTGGTCGCGCCCTACCACGCCCTCGACAACATCCACGGCGCACCCATCCCCGCGACCATGGTCGCCCTCTACACCGTCGCCGCGACCGGCCCACCGCGCCGCACCCTGCTCATCGGCACCGTCGTCATCGGCACGACCCTCACCATGAACGCCCTCACCAACCCCGACGGCTTCGTGGAACTGGTCCGTATCACCGGCTGGGTCGTCGCCGTGCTCTTCCTGGGCCTCGATGTCCGCTTCTACCGCCAGTACGTCGCCGGAATCGTCGAGCGCGCCGAGCGCGCCGAACACACACGCGAGGAGGAGGCCCGGCGCCGGGTCGCCGAGGAACGCCTGCGCATCGCCCGGGACCTGCACGACCTGCTCGCCCACAGCATCACCCTCATCGGTGTGCAGACCTCCGTCGCCGCGCACGTCCTGGCCGCCGATCCCGAACGCCTGGACCGGGGAGCCGTCGCCAAGGCCCTCGACGACATCGCCGGCACCTGCCGCACGGCACGCGGTGAACTCCGTACGACCCTGGAGGTGCTGCGCGACAACGGCGGTCCCGAGGACGCCCGGAGCCCGCTGGCCGGCCTCGACGGCCTGCCCGACCTGGTGGAGGCGGCGCGCCTCGCCGGTGCCCGCGTGGATCAGTCCGTCCGGGCGTCGGGTCCGGTTCCGCCCGCCGTCGGTGCCGCCGCCTACCGCCTCGTCCAGGAGGCGCTGACCAACGCCGTACGGCACGCCGGGCCCGAACCGGCGGTCCGCCTCGACCTGCGCGAGGAGGACGGCACACTCCATCTCTCCGTCACCGACGACGGCACCGGCCCCACCCCCGGCAACACCCCCGGGTTCGGTCTCGTCGGCATGCGCGAACGGGCCCGCAGCGTGGGGGGCACGCTCGACGCCGGACCCCGGACGGGCGGGGGCTTCCAGGTGACCGCGACCCTGCCGCTGAGGACCGCCGCGACCCGGGAAGGAGCGACCGGATGACCATCCGCGTGCTGCTCGCCGACGACCAGACCCTGGTACGGGAGGCGTTCGCGATGCTCGTCGAGTCGGCGCCCGACATGGAGGTCGTCGGCCAGGCCGCCACCGGCAGGCAGGCGGCGGAGTTGGCCGGCACCGAGCGCGCCGACCTCGTCGTCATGGACATCCGCATGCCCGACCTCGACGGCATCGAGGCGACCCGTCTGATCGCCGCCGACGAGGACCTCGCCGGGGTCAGGGTCCTCGTCCTCACCACCTTCGACACCGACGAGAACATCGTGGACGCGCTGCGCGCCGGCGCCTCCGGCTTCCTGGTGAAGGACACCAGGCCCGCCGAACTCCTCGACGCCATCCGCACGGTGGCGGCCGGCGACGCGCTCCTGTCACCGGGGCCGACGGCCCGCCTCATCGAACGTTTCCTGCGCACTCCGTCGGCGCCCGTCGCCGGGGGTCCCGAGTGCCTGTCCGATCGTGAGCGCGAGGTGCTGGCGCTGGTCGCGCGCGGCCTCAACAACACCGAGATCGCCGAGTCGTTGGGGTTGAGCCCGCTCACCGCGAAGACCCATGTGAGCCGGACCATGGGCAAGCTCGGGGTGCGGGACCGGGCTCAACTCGTCATCGTGGCGTACGAGTCGGGTCTGGTGGCGCCGGGGAGCGGGTGAGCGGGTGAGCGGCCCGGCCCGGTCCGGCGGCTCACAGGCTGTGGTGGAGCCAGCGCTGGATGGTGCTGTTGATGCCGCCGGACAGGGCGCTCAGGCTCTCGATGGCCTCGCGGTCCTCGGGACGCGGCGGGATGCCGGCGGCGGTCAGGGCGGCGTGCAGTTCCAGGCGGCGGCGGTCGCGCGGGTCGATGGCGGTGTGGCCGGCGGCGGTGCCGAGGCGGTCGGCCGGGTTCGGCGGGGCGAGCGGTGTGGCCGGGTTCGGCGGGGCCAGCAGGTAGTCGCCCGCCGACTGCCCCTCCGCCGGGGGCCACCAGGCGGCGCTCGGGGCGTCCTGGACGGCGTGGTGGTTCGGGCCGTACTCGAAAGCGGTCGCGGTCATGGCGGACTCCTCACCGAAGGGGTGTCGGTTCTGCAGGACAGGAGTACGCAGGTCGGGGGACCGGTTGCGACCGGGGCGAAACGTCACACCAACGGCGTCATCGGCAGTTCATCGTCCGGTCGGACGAACGGCACACGGGGTAGCGGGGGCGGTGCCGCACGGCCGAGGTCCGCGCTCCTCGCTGCTATGCGCCCGGCGTGACCAGGCCCGATTCGTACGCCACCACCACCGCCTGTGCCCTGCTGTCCAGGTCCAGTTTCGTCATCGTGCGGTTCAGATGGGTCTTGACGGTCGCCTCGCTGATGTAGAGACGGTGGGCGATCTCCGGGTTGGACAGTCCGCGTGCGATCAGTTTCAGGACCTCCAGTTCGCGGGAGGTCAACGCGTTCAGTTCCACGGGTTGTTCGCCGGTGGTCTGGCGGGCGTACGCCTCGACCAGGCGGCGGGTGACGCTGGGCGCGAAGAGCGCGTCACCCCCGGCGACGGCGGTCACTGCGGCGAGCAGTCGTTCCGGTCCGGAGTCCTTGAGCAGAAACCCGGAGGCTCCCGCGCGAAGCGCCCCGTACACGTACTCGTCGAGGTCGAAGGTGGTGAGGACCAGGATCCGGGGCCCGGGATCGGCGGCCTGGGCCAAAATGCGTTCGATGGCCTGGATGCCATTCATTCCGGGCATCCGGATGTCCATCAGGATCACCTCGGGCGTGGTCTCGGCGGCGAGCGCCACGGCTTCCGCGCCGTCCCCGGCCTCGCCCACCACCTCGATGCCCGGAGCGGCCCGCAGCAGGCCCACCAGTCCGGCCCGGATCAGGAACTGGTCGTCGACGACGAGCACCCTGGTCATCTGGTGGCGTCGTCCCCCCGTCCTGTCGCCCGCGCGGAGGTCGGAAGGGTCAGCCGCACGGCGAAGCCACCTTGCTCCCGCGGGCCGATACTGATCTGCCCACCGTAGAGCTTGGCCCGTTCGCGCATGCCCAGCAAGCCATGACCGCCGTCGCTGCGTACTCTGGCCGAAATCACCCCCTCCCCGTCGTCCGTGACCGAAACGATCAGCTGATGCGGCTCGTACCGCAGTCGTATCTCCGCACGCGCGCCGGGCGCGTGTTTCACGACGTTGGTGAGCGCCTCCTGCACCACCCGGTAGGCGCACAGGTCCACACCGGGGGCGAGCGGGCGCGGCGTGCCCTCGACGGTGACGGTGACCGGCACTCCGCCGGACCGGATGCGTCCGGCCATCTCGTCGAGGCGGGCCAGGCCCGGCATCGGGCCGGCCGGGGCGCCGTCACCGTCGGAGCGCAGCACCATGAGCATGCGCCGCAGCTCGTCGAGGGCCTCCTTGCCGGTGGCGTCGATGGTGTCGAGCGCGGTCCGTGCGGTGGCGCGGTCGGTGTCGAAGACGAACCGGGCGAGACCGGTCTGCACGGAGATCACGGACATGTGGTGGGCGACCACATCGTGCAGTTCGCGGGCGATCCGGCCGCGTTCCTCGGCCACCTCGCGCCGGGCCCGCTCAGCCTGTTCCCGGCGCAGCTGCCGGGTCAACTCGGCCGAGCGGCGGGCGTCGAAGCCGAAGCGCCAGAGCACCGCCGGATAGACCACGGCCTGCCCGACGACGGACGGCCACGCGTCCGTGTGACTCACCACGCCCGCGTAGATCCAGACGCCCCCCATCAGCGCCGCGCAGGGGACCGAGAAGCGTCGTGCCCGGGAGGCGGCGACGGTGTAGACGGCGAGCATGGGACCGAAGCTGCCCACCACGGCCCAGTAGTCGGCGGCGACGTACACCAGCCAGGCCGCGTGTACGAGGCAGCAGACCACGGCAGGCGCCCGGCCGCGGAACACCAGCGGCAGGTGGACCAGGACCACCAGTGCGTAGGCGGTCGCATCGAGCGGTTCCTGACCCTGACGCGCGGCCTCCGGCCCCAGCAGCAGGGCCACACCGGTCAGTGCCGCCGCGATCAACGCGTCGACGGCGAGGGAGCGGATCCGCATCGCAGCAGCGTACGGCGAGGTCGGGTGCGGGAGCGTCAAACTTTCGCGGTACCACGGAAGTTGTAGGAACCGCGCGGCTGCCCCGGGGGTTCGGCGGGGAGTTCAACCCCTTGTGGGACGCGGGGGGAAGGCGTGGACCGTAGCGTCACATCACGGCAGGACAACACCGTCCGCCCGCATCGCGTCATCCGCGAGGACTTAGCAGTCGATGAACCGAAGGGGACAAACATGCCTTTCCCGCGTACCCGCACCCGTTCAGCGGCGCTTGGCGTCGCCGTCGCCGCGACGGCGGCACTGTTCGCCGGCGGCGCGGCACAGGCTGCTCCGGCCCAGGCGGTTCCGGCTCAGGCCGGCCAGTCGGACGTGTCCGTGCAGGGGTACATTCCCGGCAAGGACGTCGTGGTCGGGCAGTGCAAGGGGTGGCTGAACAAGAGGACCTCCGACGGATACGTCCAGGCCCTCGGGCAGTCGTGGAACAACCACGAATGCCTCTTCGTGTTGCAGCGCAAGCGCGTGGGATCCGGCGGCTACGACTGGACGGCCGTCTCGAACGCGTACTGGATCCTGAACAGCAAGAAGGCGACCGGGTACCACTGGAACGGTACGAACGCGGGCTCCCGCGTCTGCCTGTGGAACTACACGACCGGCAGCTCGGCGTGCGGTGAGGCTGCCTGGTAGCTGCGGCCCGGGGGGAGGGGGAACCGTCAGCGCTTCGGTCCGAAGCGCTGACGGTTCTCGTATGAGGGCCCCACGGTGCGGACGAACTCCGTCCAGGTGGCCGACCCGACGACGATCACTGGACCGCCGGTGTCCAACTTGCTGTCCCGGACGGGGACAACGCCGGGGACTCCGTCGGCTACTTCGAGGCAATCCTCGCCGCTGTCGCCGCCGCTGTGAGTGCTCTTGCGCCAGCGGGCGGCGCCGGGGAAGTCGTGGGCGACTTCGACGCAGTTGCCGCCGTTGCCGTCGCTGTAAGTGCTCCGGCGCCAGAGTGCCTCGCTCAGGTCGTACTCGCGCATTGTCTGAAGTCCTCCGCGGCCGACTCGATCAGTACCCGGGACGCCTCTCGTGGCAGCGCGTCCGTCCTGAGCAGATCGTATGCCGACTGAGCTCTCTTCACCACGGCCGGATCGTCCAGCAGAGTCCCCGAATACACGGCTTCTGTATAGGCCGTTGGCGGCGCGTCCTCGAACTCCATGAGCCGGAGATCTCCGGTCATCACGGCATACCCACCAGCCGTGTACGGCAGCACCTGCACCGCCACTGCCCGCTCGCGCGCGAGCGTCGCGATGTGCTCCAGTTGCTCAGCCATCACGGTCTCCCCGCCAACCGGGATCCGTAGGACGTTCTCGTGCAGGATCGCCCAGTACTCCGGCCGAGTTGCGTCCGCGAGGATGCGTCCGCGTTCCATGCGACCCGACACCTTCTCGTCGATGAACTCATCGGAGGCGAAGGGATTCATAGCCAGGGTGACCGCCCTCGCATAGGCCGGCGTCTGCAAGAGGCCCGGCACCAACGCGTGCGCGAACTCGCAGATACTGATCGCCAGCGTCTCCAACTCCGCTGCCTTCGCGAAGTAATCCGCGTACCGCCGGTCGTCGATCAGCTTTCTGCACAGCCGCTCGAAAATACCGTCGGATTGCAGCGCCTCGTCGATCCGCTGGGCCACGTCCAATTGCGGCTTGCGAATGGCCTGTTCGAACTGGCCGATGTAGCCGCCCGAGACGAAGACCCGCGTCCCCAGTTCCACCTGCGTGAACCCCGCGTCCTCCCGGCGTCGCTTCAGCTCCGCTCCGAAGAACTCCCATGCCGCCTGGCGCGAACCGTTGGCCATTGTTAACCCCTTTGTGCAGCGCCGCAGTTGTAGAGCGCAAACCCCTTCCGAGTGTAGGCACTCAGCGTCACTCTTGGGATACGAAGAGTGAAAGTCGAAGGTGAAGGGAATCAGGGTGACGGCACGGCATGCGGCGTACTGCGTCGAGGAAGCGGAGGAAGTGGTGAGGGAATTGCGGGCGGCACTCGCGAAGGCAGGAATCTCATTGCCGTCACTGGGGCTGGACCCGGTGAGTCTCGCGCGGGAGGCACCCTGTCCGCTGGTCGAACTGGGGCGGTGCTCGGTGGAGACCGCGCGGCGGATCATCGCGGCGGTGCCGCGGTGAAACCGCCCGTCGGCGCGTACGTCGTGGACACCGGGACCGAGCGGATCGGCATCGTCATGGGGCATGAGGGGCCCTACGTCCAGCTGAGACCGTACGGCGGCGGCCGGGAGTGGGACGCCGATCCCGGTGTCCTGCGGCACGCGACCCCCGCCGAGCGGCTGCGTGCGGCGACGGCGTACGCCAACGCCCGCAGCCGGGGGGAGGTGCCGTGAACGTGGGCGACAATGGATGCCATGAGTCTGTTCCGCGACGACGGCATCGTGCTGCGCACCCAGAAGCTGGGTGAGGCGGACCGGATCATCACCTTGCTCACACGGAGTCACGGACGGGTACGCGCCGTGGCGAGGGGGGTGCGCCGGACGAAGTCGAAGTTCGGCGCGCGCCTCGAACCGTTCTCGCACGTGGACGTGCAGTTCTTCTCCAAGAACAGCGAGCTGATCGGGCGCGGCCTGCCGCTGTGCACGCAGAGCGAGACGATCGCACCGTACGGCAGCGGGATCGTGACGGACTACGCGCGCTACACCGCCGGGACGGCCATGCTGGAGACAGCCGAGCGCTTCACCGACCACGAGGGCGAGCCGGCGGTGCAGCAGTACCTGCTGCTGGTGGGCGCGCTGCGGACCCTGGCACGGGGCGAGCACGCGCCGCATCTCGTGCTGGACGCGTTCCTGCTGCGCTCCCTCGCCGTCAACGGGTACGCGCCCAGTTTCACCGACTGCGCGAAGTGCGGGATGCCCGGGCCGAACCGGTTCTTCTCGGTCGCGTCGGGCGGTTCCATCTGTGCCGACTGCCGGGTGCCCGGCAGCGTCGTACCCTCGCCGCAGGCCCTGGAACTCCTCGGAGCGCTGCTTACGGGAGACTGGGGGACCGCGGACGCGTGCGAGGCACGGTACGTCCGGGAGGGGAGCGGGCTGGTGTCCGCGTACCTGCACTGGCATCTGGAGCGCGGGCTGCGCTCGCTGAGGTACGTCGAGAAGTAGGCACGAGGAGACGAGAGACACATGGCCGTACGCGGGTTCCTGGGGCGGCAGCGCCGGGAGTACAGGACGCCGGAACCGCACCCGTCCGGCGCGCGGCCCCCGAAGATCCCCGGGGAACTGGTCCCGAAGCATGTGGCGATCGTCATGGACGGCAACGGGCGCTGGGCGAAGGAGCGCGGTCTGCCGCGTACGGAGGGGCACAAGGTCGGCGCCGAGCGGGTGCTGGACGTGCTCCAGGGCGGGGTCGAGATGGGTGTGGGCGCCATCTCGCTGTACGCCTTCTCCACCGAGAACTGGAAGCGGTCGCCCGACGAGGTGCGCTTCCTGATGAACTTCAACCGGGACTTCATCCGCAAGACGCGTGACCAGCTGGACGAGCTGGGGATCCGCGTGCGGTGGGTCGGGCGGATGCCCAAGCTGTGGAAGTCGGTGGCCAAGGAGCTGCAGATCGCCCAGGAGCAGACCAAGGACAACGACCGGCTGACCCTGTACTTCTGCATGAACTACGGCGGGCGGGCGGAGATCGCCGACGCCGCGCAGGCGCTGGCGGAGGATGTGAGGGCGGGGCGGCTCGACCCGTCGAAGGTGAACGAGAAGACGCTGCAGCGGTACATGTACTACCCGGACATGCCGGACGTGGACCTGTTCCTGCGGCCGAGCGGCGAGCAGCGCACGTCCAACTACCTGCTGTGGCAGAGCGCCTACGCGGAGATGGTCTTCCAGGACGTGCTGTGGCCGGACTTCGACCGGCGCGATCTGTGGCGGGCCTGCCTGGAGTTCGCCTCGCGGGACCGGCGGTTCGGCGGGGCGATCCCGAACGAGGAGCTGCTGGCGATGGAGGGGCGGCCCACGGAGGCGGAGCAGCGGGGCTGAGGCGGTGCCCGGTGTGGGGGCCGGGCGGGGGTGGGCTTCGCTCACCCGCGCGTGCGGGGTGCCTCCCCCAGAGGGAGTACCCCCAGCGCCCACCCGTGCCGCCCTGGGGGCACCTCCCAGGCCTTCAGGGCACTGGGGGAGGCACGACTGCCCGCAGCTAGCTTGCGGGCAGGGGGGCTGACACGCGGCTGGTGGGAGCGCCCCAGGGGCGCGGGGAACTGCGCGACCCGCCACTACGCATCTGACGCCGCCGGCGCGCCCCGGCCCCACGGCGGTGTCGCGCTCGGCTCAACCCGTGGCGCACTCCGCGCAGGTGCCGAAGATCTCTACCGTGTGGGCCACGTTGACATAGCCGTGTTCTGCCGCGATGGCCTCGGCCCACTTCTCCACCGCCGGGCCCTCCACCTCGACCGCCTTGCCGCAGCTGCGGCAGACCAGGTGGTGATGGTGGTCGCCGGTGGAGCAGCGGCGGTAGACGGACTCGCCGTCGGCCGTGCGCAGGACGTCGACCTCGCCGGCGTCGGCGAGGGACTGGAGCGTGCGGTAGACCGTGGTGAGGCCGACCGAGTCGCCCTTGTGCTTCAGCATGTCGTGCAGTTCCTGCGCGCTGCGGAACTCGTCGACCTCCTGGAGGCAAGCCGCCACCGCTGCACGCTGCCGGGTGGCCCGGCCCTTCACGGGCGGTCCTGCGGTCGTCACGGGTTTGCCTCCTTGCGTCCGGCGTCTGCCCGGGCCATTGTGCCAGCCCGGGCTGAGGACGGTCAGGCGCCGACCCCGTCGCCGGCCGTGCGGCCAGCCGGGATCACGCACTCCGTGGGATCGTCGCCGGGTTGTGCCGCGGCCAGGGCCCGGGCGCGGCGGCGGGTGAGCGGGGTGGCCAGCGCGGTCAGCGCGATGAACGCGGCGATGGTCAGCAGCACGATCGTCGCGCCGGGCGGCACGTCCTGGTAGTACGAGGTGACCGTGCCGCCGATGGCCACGCTCACGCCGATCGCGACGGCGATGGCGAAGGTCGCGGCGAAGCTCCGGCTGAGCTGCTGGGCCGCGGCCACCGGGACCACCATGAGCGCGCTCACCAGCAGCAGGCCGACCACGCGCATCGCGACGGAGACCGTCACCGCGGCCGTGACCGCCGTGAGCAGGTTCAGGAACCGCACCGGCAGGCCGGTGACCCGCGCGAACTCCTCGTCCTGGCTGACCGCGAAGAGCTGCTTGCGCAGGCCGACGGTGACGAGGACCACGAAGGCGGCGAGCACGCAGATCGCGGTGACGTCGGACTCGGAGACCGTGGACAGGGAGCCGAAGAGGAACGAGGAGAGGTTGCCGGTGGAGCCGCCGGGGGCGAGGTTGATGAGCATCACGCCGCCGGCCATGCCCCCGTAGAAGAGCATCGCGAGGGCGATGTCGCCGCGGGCCTTGGCGTGCCAGCGGACCAGTTCCATGAGGACGGCGCCGAGGACGGAGACCAGGGCCGCCATCCAGACCGGGGACCAGCTGAGCAGGAAGCCGAGGCCGACGCCGGTCATGGCGACATGGCCGATGCCGTCGCCCATGAGGGCCTGGCGGCGCTGGACCAGGTAGATGCCGACGGCGGGGGCGGTGATGCCGACCAGGACGGCGGCGAGCAGCGCCCGCTGCATGAAGGCGTAGTCGAGGATCTCCATCAGCTCAGCAGTCCTGTGCGGATCGGTTCGGCGCCCGCGGGGGCGTGGGGGTGGACGTGGTCGTGGCCGGGCAGGGCGTGCTGGCCGACGGCCTTCGGGGGCGGGCCGTCGTGCACGACGCAGCCGTCACGCAGGACGACCGCCCGGTCGATCAGGGGCTCCAGCGGGCCCAGTTCGTGCAGGACGAGGAGGACGGTGGCGCCCTCGGCGACCTGGTGCCTCAGGGTCTCGGCGAGGACTTCCTGGCTGGCCAGGTCCACGCCCGCCATCGGCTCGTCCATGATCAGCAGTTCCGGGGCGGCGGCGAGCGCGCGGGCGATGAGGACGCGCTGGTGCTGGCCGCCGGAGAGCGCGTCGACGGAGTCCCTGGCGCGGTCCGCCATGCCGACGAGGTCCAGGGCGTGGCGTACGGCCTCGCGGTCGGCCCTGCGGAAGAGGCCGAAGCGGGTGCGGGCGAGGCGGCCGGAGGAGACGACCTCGGTGACCGTGGCGGGCACGCCGCCGGCGGCCGTGGTGCGCTGCGGCACGTAGCCCACGCGTGCCCAGTCGCGGAACCGGTGCCGCGGGGTGCCGAACAGTTCGATCTCACCGGCGGTGAGCGGTACCTGGCCGATGATCCCGCGCACGGCCGTCGACTTGCCGGAGCCGTTGGCGCCGAGCAGGGCGACCACCTCACCGCGGCGCACGGTGAGGTCGACGCCGCGCAGGACGGGCCGGGAGCCCAGCTCGGCGCGGACGCCGCGCAGGGAGATGACGTGCTCGGTCATGCTGCCCACCTCCGAGGGGGCGGTCACTTGGCGCCCAGGGCCGTCTGCAGGGCCTTCAGGTTGGCTTCCATGACCTGGAAGTAGTCGTCGCCGCGGGAGTCGTCCGTGATGCCTTCGAGGGGGTCCAGGACGTCCGTGCCGAGTCCGGCGTCGGCGGCGAGGGTCTTGGCGGTCTTGTCGCTGACGAGCGTCTCGTAGAAGACGGTGGTGACGCCGTCGGCCTTCGCGGTCTGCTGGAGTTCCTTCACGCGGGCGCCGCTGGGCTCGGACTCGGGGCTGAGGCCGCTGATGGCCTCCTCGGTCAGGCCGTAGCGCTCCGCGAGGTGGCCGAAGGCGGCGTGCGTGGTGATGAAGACGTCGGTCTTCCGGCCGGCGAGGCCGGTCTCGAACTTCTCGTCCAGGGTGTTCAGCTTGCCGACCAGGGCCGCGGTGTTCTTCTTGTAGTCGGCGGCGTGGTCGGGGTCCGCCTTCTCGAAGGCCTTGCCGACTCCCTCGGCGACCTCGGCGTACTTGACCGGGTCGAGCCAGATGTGGGGGTCCTGGCCGTCCTCGTGTTCGTGGCCGTGCTCTTCGTCCTCGTGGGTGTCTTCGCCGGCGTGCTCGTCGGCGTGCTCGTCCTTGGGCTCATCCGCGTGCTCGTCCTCGTGGCCGTCGGCCTCGGTGCCGTGGGACTCCAGGGACGTCAGGGTGGCCGCGTCGATCTTCGTCTCGACCCCGGACTGGCCGATGGCCTCGTCGACGGTGGGCTGGAGGCCCTTGAGATAGAGGGCCGCGTCGGACTCCTGGAGCTGCGCGGTCTGCTTGGCGCTGATCTCCAGGTCGTGCGGCTCCTGGCCGGGCTCGGTGAGACTGGTGACCTGGACGTGCTCGCCGCCGATCTGCTCGGCGAGGAAGGCCATCGGGTAGAACGACGCGACGACGTCGAACGTGCCGGTGCCGCCCGCGGCCGCGCTGTCGGAGGAGCAGGCGGTGAGGGTGCCGAGGCCGAGGGCGGTGACCGCGGCCAGGGCGGCCGCGGATATGTGGTGTCGTCGTACGTTCATGACACTCATTTTCAACTAATATGGAAACCGTTGTCAACAATGCACGTGAGGGCATGTAAGGGGCACCGAATTGGTGGCGGGGCAGGCCGCGCCGGTAGCCTGAGAGCTTCGCTGGAAGCAATCTCGCTCCGTCGCCCGTCGTCGTAATGAAGAGAGCACCGTGGCCGCCGACAAGATCGACACCATCGTCAGCCTGAGCAAGCGCCGTGGCTTCGTTTTCCCCAGTAGTGAGATCTACGGTGGCACGAGGGCCGCCTGGGACTACGGACCGCTGGGTGTCGAGCTCAAGGAGAACCTGAAGCGCCAGTGGTGGCGCTACATGGTCACCTCCCGCGAGGACGTGGTCGGTATCGACTCGTCCGTGATCCTGGCCCCCGAGGTGTGGGTCGCCTCCGGTCACGTCGCGACCTTCACGGACCCGCTGACCGAGTGCACCTCTTGCCACAAGCGGTTCCGCGCGGACCACCTGGAGGAGGCGTACGAGGAGAAGAAGGGCCACGCCCCGGAGAACGGCCTGACCGATCTCAACTGCCCCAACTGCGGCAACAAGGGCACCTTCACCGAGCCCAAGCAGTTCTCGGGTCTGCTCTCCACCCACCTCGGCCCGACCCAGGACTCCGGCTCCGTCGCCTACCTGCGCCCCGAGACCGCCCAGGGCATCTTCACCAACTTCGCCCAGGTGCAGACCACTTCGCGCCGCAAGCCGCCGTTCGGCATCGCCCAGATGGGCAAGTCCTTCCGCAACGAGATCACGCCCGGCAACTTCATCTTCCGCACCCGCGAGTTCGAGCAGATGGAGATGGAGTTCTTCGTCAAGCCGGGCGAGGACGAGCAGTGGCAGGAGTACTGGATGGAGCAGCGCTGGAACTGGTACACCGGTCTCGGCCTGCGCGAGGAGAACATGCGGTGGTACGAGCACCCGAAGGAGAAGCTCTCCCACTACTCCAAGCGCACCGCCGACATCGAGTACCGCTTCCACTTCGGCGGCAGCGAGTGGGGTGAGCTGGAGGGTGTCGCCAACCGCACCGACTACGACCTCGGCGCCCACTCCAAGGCCTCCGGCCAGGACCTGTCCTTCTTCGACCAGGAGGCCGGCGAGCGCTGGACGCCGTACGTCATCGAGCCGGCGGCCGGTGTCGGCCGGGCGATGCTCGCCTTCCTGCTCGACGCCTACGTCGAGGACGAGGCGCCCAACGCCAAGGGCAAGATGGAGAAGCGGACCGTGCTGCGGCTCGACCACCGCCTCGCCCCGGTGAAGGTGGCCGTGCTCCCGCTGTCCCGCAACCCGGAGCTGTCGCCGAAGGCGAAGGGGCTCGCGCAGACGCTGCGGCAGAACTGGAACATCGAGTTCGACGACGCCGGTGCGATCGGCCGCCGCTACCGCCGCCAGGACGAGATCGGTACGCCGTTCTGCGTCACGGTCGACTTCGACACCCTGGACGACAACGCGGTGACGGTGCGCGAGCGCGACACCATGAAGCAGGAGCGGGTGTCCCTCGACCAGATCGAGGGGTACCTGGCCTCGCGGCTGATCGGCGCCTAGCCTCCGGCTGCCGGGACCCTGCCGGGACCCTGCCGGGACCCTGCCGGGACCCTGCCGGGACCCTGCCGGGACCCTGCCGGGACCCTGCCGGGACCCTGCCGGGGGCGCTGCCCCTGGACCCTCGCCCGAGCCCACCCACCGGCCGACCGGCCGGTGGGTGGGCTCATGTCATCGTCGGGTCCACCGTCGCCTGGTGCGCCTCCGCCAGGTGCTCCTGCGCCTTGAGCCACGGCAGGAACTGGGCGCCTCTGCGCCAGCCGCAGGTGCCGCACCGCAGCGTGCGCTGTACCCCGGTGCGCAGGACGCGGACGGTGTGCTCCCGACCGTGCAGGTCCCAGCGGCTGACCTTGCTGGTGTCGATCTGCGGCATGGTGCCTCCGGCGGTCCGCGTGTGGGTGGTGCCGTTCTTGTGCCCCGGTTCGGGGACGACAAGGAGTGTGCAGCAAGAGCGACATCAATGGGTACGGGTCGGTGGGGTTCGTGCCGGGGGCAGCACCGGGAGGACACGCGTGCCGAGTGCCGCGCGGCATGCGGGACAATGAGGGAATGCCCATGCCCTCGCCGACCATGAACACGACCCCGAACGCGGTGAACACCGTCCTTCCCATCGGCCCGTACGCCGTCCGGCCGCCCGTTGTGCTCGCGCCCATGGCCGGGATCACCAACGCGCCGTTCCGTACGTTGTGCCGTTCCTTCGCCGGAGGCGAATCAAAGGACGGAGCCAGCGGTGGCAAGGGCCTGTTCGTCAGCGAGATGATCACGACCAGGGCGCTGGTCGAGCGCAACGAGAAGACCATGCAGCTGATCCGGTTCGACGCGACCGAGCAGCCGCGTTCCATCCAGCTGTACGGCGTCGACCCGGCGACCGTCGGCAAGGCCGTCCGCATGATCGCGGAGGAGGACCTCGCCGACCACATCGACCTCAACTTCGGCTGTCCGGTGCCCAAGGTGACCCGCAAGGGCGGCGGTTCGGCCCTCCCGTACAAGCGGAACCTGCTGCGGTCCATCCTGCGTGAGGCGGTCGGCGGCGCCGGTGAGCTGCCGGTGACGATGAAGATGCGCAAGGGCATCGACGACGACCACCTGACGTACCTGGACGCCGGCCGGATCGCCGTCGAGGAGGGTGTGACCGCCATCGCGCTGCACGGCCGTACCGCCGCCCAGCACTACGGCGGCACCGCCGACTGGGACGCCATCGCCCGGCTGAAGGAGCACGTCCCGGAGATCCCGGTGCTCGGCAACGGCGACATCTGGTCGGCCGGGGACGCGCTGCGGATGGTGCGCGAGACGGGCTGTGACGGAGTGGTCGTGGGCCGGGGCTGCCTCGGTCGGCCCTGGCTGTTCGCGGACCTGGTCGCGGCCTTCGAGGGGCGTACCGACGCCTTCGTCCGGCCCGCGCTGCGCGAGGTGGCCGACGTCATGGTCCGGCACGCCACCCTGCTCGGCGAGTGGATCGGTGACGAGTCCCGCGGGGTGATCGACTTCCGTAAGCACGTCGCCTGGTACCTGAAGGGCTTCGCCGTCGGCTCCGAGATGCGGCGGCGGCTCGCGATCACCTCGTCCCTGGAGGAGCTGCGGGCCGGGCTCGACGAACTGGACCTGGACCAGCCCTGGCCCACCGGCGCGGACGGCCCCCGCGGCCGTACGTCCGGGAACAACCGGGTGGTGCTCCCGGACGGCTGGCTGAAGGACCGGTACGACTGCGCGGGTGTCGGCGAGGAAGCGGAACTCGACGCCTCCGGCGGCTGACCCGCCCTCCGGGGGTTGTCCCGTCCTCGGGTGGCTGGCCCCGCCTGGGGTGGCTGTCTCCGCGTCCGGTGGCTGGCCCGCCCTCCGGGGGTTGTCTCGTCCTCGGGTGGCTGGCCCCGCCTGGGGTGGCTGTCTCCGCGTCCGGTGGCTGGCCCGCCCTCCGGGGGTTGTCTCGTCCTCGGGTGGCTGGCCCCGCCTGGG
>NZ_JBITRU010000025.1:19579-64861 GCF_044540255.1 Streptomyces sp. NPDC086080 | reverse complement strand
GGGTGGCTGTCTCCGCGTCCGGTGGCTGGCCCGCCCTCCGGGGGTTGTCCTGTCCTCGGGTGGCTGGCCCCGCCTGGGGTGGCTGTCTCCGCGTCCGGTGGCTGCCCCTGCCTCTGGTGGCTGTCCCTGCTTCCGGGCGGCTGGCCCCCGCGTCCGGGCGGCTGGCCCCCGCGTCCGGGCGGCTGGCCCCCGCGTCCGGCGGCTGCCCCCGCGTCCGGCGGCGTCCCGCGCCCCCGGGTGGTTGCTCGGGTGTCTTCCGCCGTACCGGCGCCCGTGGCGGCCGGCTCAGTTCCCGGTGGGGTGGGGGACGGATCCGTAGGCCGCGAGGAAGCGGTCACGGAAGGCGTCCATCTTCCACACGGGCGCGTCCTTCGCCGGCCGGAGCCCCTCGGTCCAGTTCCAGTCCTCGATCTTCTCCAGCACCTTCGGGTCCTTGGCGACGACCGTCACCGGCACGTCACGGTTCGCGCCGTGGCCGCTGACCCGGGCGATGGGCTGGTGGTCGCCGAGGAAGACCAGCACGGTGTCGTCGGTGCCGTAGCGCTCCAGCCACTCGGTGAGGCTGGTGACGGAGTACTGGACCGACTTGCCGTACTCCTCCCGGGACTGCGTGGAGTCGGCGACGACGTCCGACGACTCCTTCCCCGCCTTCTCGATGGCGTCGAAGAGCGAACCGTCGCCGAGGTCCTCCCAGTCGACCATCTCGGGGAGCGGCGCCCAGGGCTGGTGGCTGGAGGTGAGGATGACCTCCGACATCAGCGGCCGGTCGCGCTTCCTGCCGTGCTCCAGCCGCTCGAACGCCTCCAGGGCGTACTGGTCCGGCATGGTCGACCAGCTGAACTTCGGTCCGCGGTAGCCCAGTTCGAAGGCGTCGTAGACCTTGTCGAGGCCGTACCACTTCGCCTCCGGCCAGGCCTTCTGCACGCCGGGCATGATGCCGACGGTGTCCCAGGCGCCGGTCTTGCGGAACGCCTTGGTGAGGGTGAGACGGTCGCTGTTGGTGGCGGTGCGGTAGCGCTGCTGGTTGTCGATCCACAGGCCGGACAGGGCCGTGGAGTGGCCGAGCCAGCTGCTGCCGCCGTACGTCGCCGACGTGAGCCAGCCGCTGCGCGCCCGGTAGCCGGCCCGCGCGAGCGCGGCGGTGCGGGTGTCGAGGGTGTCGGTGACCCCGGGGGCGATGAGCGGGTCCTCCAGGGCGCTGCGGCCGTAGCTCTCGATGAAGGCGAAGACGACGTCCTTGCCGCGCAGGTCCGGGACCAGCTGGCCGGGGGGAGTGGCCCCGAAGGTGTCGGAGCGCGCCTCCTTCGCGAACGCCGCCTCGTCGCGCAGGGTCTCGACCACGCGCTTGGTCTGTCCCTTCACCGCGTCGGCGGCCAGGTCGGAGGCGACCGGCACCCCGGCGATCTGCACACCGAGCGCGGTGCAGGTGATCCACACGGTGCCCGCGATCAGCGCGCCCCGGGTCGCGTGGGCGCGGTGCCGGGCCAGCAGGTTGCCGAGCCGGACGGTGGCCAGCGCCATGACGACCACGAGCAGCAGGGTGAGGAGGACCGCGCCGACGGCCGCGCCGACGGCCGCCGCGTGGCCCATCGAGTCCTCGATGTAGGACTGGGCGTCGTCGAGCAGGCCCCAGTCGAGGACGAGGTTGAAGCCACGGCCCAGATACTCCTTGAACCCGATGTCGAGCAGGTTCAGCACGGTCAGCACGCCCAGCGACGCCCCGTACAGCGCGGCCACGACGATGCGCGGCCGGCGGGGGAGGGCGAGCAGCAGGACGGCGCCGATGATCGCCTCACCGGGTATGCGCGTGAAGCGTTCGGCGGTCAGCCCCGGAGCGTTGTTCGGCATCAGGAGGGCAGCGACGACCAGCACGGCGGCGAGGACGTGGACGGTGCGCCGGAGGGTGCGGACGGCGGCGGGGTGCGCGTCACGCGCGTCGCGCAGGCGGGCGAGGACGCGCGGACGCCCGGGGACGCGCGGACGCCCGGGGACGCGCGGACGCCCGGGGACGCGCGGGCGCCGCAGGGCGCGCAGGCGTGCGAGGACACGTGTGAAGGCGGGCAACCCGGAGGTTCCTTCCGTACCGAGGCCGGTGAAGGTGGCGGACCCGGCGTGGGGGTCCGGATCCGCCATCGTTCCGTACGGGCGGGCCGACCGGTGCGTTCACCTGACCGGGGATTTCGTGCCTGGGGCGGGCGCCCGCGGCCGGGCGGGCCGCCCGGCCGGTCTCCGTCCGCATGGTGAAATCCGGCGCCGTGTGACAGCGTGATTCTCGCCACCCTTGATAGGGGTGGCGCTCAGATGAGCGATTTACGAGCGACTGTACTTCTCAAAGGTTGGCACTCAGTGCCACCCGTTTGATCGTTCATCGAGCGAAAACAAGCGTGGAGATTGACGCTCATATGAGCGAAGGGAAGCCCTGATGGTGAGAGGATGCGTTCAAGAAGTGAAAACATGCGCTCGCCATGGCTTGCCAAGCTTTGACTTTCAATCCGCTGGCGCACGAGTGGTTACAGGCGCATGACGCACAAGTGGCCGTACCCAGACGCCTTTGATCTGGGTAGATTCCTCGCCGTCAGGGCAGCCACCGCGTCCTCGAGGAGTCGAGACCCGTGTCGGAAAACAAAGAACCCCACGTAGCTCAGCCGGGCACGAGCGTTGAGGGCGTGAAGTTCGTCTATGACTTCACCGAGGGCAACAAGGACCTCAAGGACCTGCTCGGCGGCAAGGGTGCCAACCTCGCCGAGATGACCAACCTGGGTCTTCCTGTCCCGCCCGGCTTCACCATCACCACCGAGGCCTGCAAGACCTACCTCGACAGTGGCGAGGAGCCGGCGGCACTGCGTGACGAGGTGAGCGCTCACCTCGACGCCCTCGAAGAGAAGATGGGCAAGAAGCTCGGCCAGGCCGACAACCCTCTCCTCGTGTCGGTCCGCTCCGGGGCCAAGTTCTCCATGCCGGGCATGATGGACACCGTCCTCAATATCGGTCTGTCCGACAAGTCCGTGCAGGGCCTGGCCAAGCAGGCCGGCGACGACCGGTTCGCGTGGGACTCCTACCGGCGCCTCATTCAGATGTTCGGCAAGACCGTCCTCGGCGTCGACGGCGACCTCTTCGAGGACGCGCTGGAGGCGGCGAAGGCGGCCAAGAAGGTCACCGTCGACACCGAGCTGGAGGCCGCCGACCTCAAGAAGCTCGTCACCAAGTTCAAGAAGATCGTCAAGACCGAGGCCGGCCGGGACTTCCCGCAGGACCCGCGCGAGCAGATGGACCTCGCCATCAAGGCGGTCTTCGACTCCTGGAACGGCGACCGTGCCAAGCTCTACCGCCGCCAGGAGCGCATCCCGCACGACCTCGGCACCGCCGTCAACGTCTGCTCCATGGTCTTCGGCAACCTCGGCCCCGACTCCGGCACCGGCGTCGCCTTCACCCGCGACCCCGCCTCGGGACACCAGGGCGTCTACGGCGACTACCTGCAGAACGCGCAGGGCGAGGACGTCGTCGCGGGCATCCGCAACACCGTGCCGCTCGCCGAGCTGGAGTCGATCGACAAGAAGTCGTACGACCAGCTGATGCAGATCATGGAGACGCTGGAGAACCACTACCTGGACCTCTGCGACATCGAGTTCACCATCGAGCGCGGCCAGCTGTGGATGCTCCAGACCCGCGTCGGCAAGCGCACCGCGGGCGCCGCCTTCCGGATCGCCACCCAGCTCGTCGACCAGGGCCTGATCGACGAGGCCGAGGCGCTCTGCCGGGTCAACGGCGCCCAGCTCGCCCAGCTGATGTTCCCCCGCTTCGACGAGGACGCCAAGGTCGAGCCGGTCGGACGCGGTATCGCCGCCTCCCCGGGCGCGGCGGTCGGCAAGGCGGTCTTCGACTCCTACACCGCCGTCAAGTGGTCCCGCTCCGGCGAGAAGGTCATCCTGATCCGCCGGGAGACCAACCCCGACGACCTCGACGGCATGATCGCGGCCGAGGGCATCCTCACCTCGCGCGGCGGCAAGACCTCCCACGCGGCCGTCGTCGCGCGCGGCATGGGCAAGACCTGCGTCTGCGGTGCCGAGGAGCTGGAGGTCGACACCAAGCGCCGCCGGATGACCGTCCCGGGCGGGCACGTGGTGGAGGAGGGCGACGTCGTCTCCATCGACGGCTCCTCCGGCAAGGTCTACCTCGGCGAGGTCCCGGTCGTCCCGTCCCCGGTGGTGGAGTACTTCGAGGGCCGGATGCACCCGGGCGCCGACGACGCCGACGAGCTCGTCGAGGCCGTGCACCGCATGATGGCCTTCGCCGACCGCAAGCGCCGGCTGCGCGTGCGCGCCAACGCCGACAACGCCGAGGACGCGCTGCGCGCCCGCCGCTTCGGCGCCCAGGGCATCGGCCTGTGCCGTACCGAGCACATGTTCCTCGGCGACCGGCGCGAGCTGGTGGAGCGGCTGATCCTGGCCGACACCGAGGCCGAGCGCGAGGAGTCCCTGAAGGCCCTGCTCCCGCTCCAGAAGCGGGACTTCGTGGAGCTCTTCGAGGCGATGGACGGCCTCCCGGTCACCATCCGCCTGCTCGACCCGCCGCTGCACGAGTTCCTGCCCGACATCACCGAACTGTCGGTCCGGGTCGCCCTCGCCGAGTCCCGGCAGGAGCCGCACGAGAACGAACTGCGCCTGCTCCAGGCCGTGCACCGGCTGCACGAGCAGAACCCGATGCTGGGTCTGCGCGGTGTCCGTCTCGGTCTGGTCATCCCCGGCCTGTTCACCATGCAGGTACGGGCCATCGCGGAGGCGGCCGCCGAGCGCAAGGGCGCCAAGGCGGACCCCCGTGTGGAGATCATGATTCCGCTGGTCGGCACGGTCCAGGAGCTGGAGATCGTCCGCGAGGAGGCCGACAAGGTCATCGCGGAGGTCGAGGCGGCTACCGGCACCCGGCTCAAGCTCTCCATCGGCACGATGATCGAGCTGCCGCGCGCCGCGCTGACTGCCGGCCAGATCGCCGAGGCGGCGCAGTTCTTCTCCTTCGGTACGAACGACCTCACCCAGACGGTCTGGGGCTTCTCCCGGGACGACGTGGAGGCCTCCTTCTTCACGGCGTACCTGGAGAAGGGGATCTTCGGGGTGTCGCCGTTCGAGACGATCGACAGGGACGGCGTCGGCTCCCTGGTGAAGCTCGCCGCCAAGGCCGGCCGCGAGACCCGCCCCGACCTGAAGCTCGGCGTCTGCGGTGAGCACGGCGGCGACCCGGAGTCCGTCCACTTCTTCCACGAGGTGGGCCTGGACTACGTCTCCTGCTCCCCGTTCCGCATCCCGGTCGCCCGGCTGGAGGCCGGCCGCGCGGCGGTCACCTCGGCGGGCAGCGACCACCGGTAGGGCCGCGCGAAGCCCCGGAGCCGCTGTCTGTCACCCGACCACCCTCACCGATCGGCGGCGGCTCCGGATCACGAAAGAAGAGGACGGCACCCGTGCGGGGGTGCCGTCCTCTTCTTCGTGTGCGCGCACGCGCGCGGCGGCGTCGCTCCGCTCCCCGGGGACGGCACGGTCGGTGCGTCCGCGGGCGCCGATCGCCCCGCTGTCGTCGGGTGATCGGCGTCCGGAGCCTGTTGGGTGCGGTCAGCTGCGGCGCGCGAGGGCGATGACGAGTGCGGTGCCTCCCGCGATGACGACGACGGAGACCCCGATGACGACCAGGTACGTGTTGTTGTCGCTGTCGCTCTTGCCGGCGCCCGTCTCGGCGAGGTCGTCGTCCTGGGCGGCCGTGCTGGTGTCGGTCACGGCGGTGGTGTCGTCGCCGATCTCCGTGATGTCGCGCGGGGTGAAGTCCGCGGGTGGCTGGTCGCAGGCGATGCCGTCGCCGTCGTCGTCCAGGTGAGGACCGTAGTGGTCGTCCCCTCCGGAGATGCTGCTGTATCCGTTCGCGTAGGCGTCGGAGCAGCTTGCGAAGGGGTGGTCGCCGTCGTGGGCCATGGCGGCGGTGGGGAGGGCGGCCACGGCGAGGGCTGCGAGAACCGTGGCGAAGGAGCGAATCGGGTGCATGGAAGTAGCCCCCCAGATCGAATACGGGTGCCGGTACCGGGCTATGGCGTGATGAAGTTACTGGGGGTTTCGTGTTGTTGCAGAGAGCTATGCGGTACTTGTGATGTGAACGTGATGTGATGATTTCGTGGCGGAGCGCCACAAACGGAAGGCATCATTCACCGCGGCGCCTTCCCCCGGCGCCTCGGGAGAGGGTGCCCTCCGGGGCCGGAGACGTGGGGGCCGCCCGCGCCGTCCGTGCGGCAGGGGCGGGGCCTCACCCCCGAACGCCCTTCGCGAGGGCAGTAGTTGGACGGGTGAGGCCTGAGCCCCGACAGTGGGAGACCGGCCCGACGTCGTATGCGGGAACCGGGGGGCCGGTCGGCGTGCGGGACGGCGTCAGTGATCGGTGTCGCGGCGCCTGCGGGCCGCGATCATCACGCCACCGCCCAGGAGCACCACGGCCGCACCGCCCGCCGCGATGTACGGGGTGGCGTCACTGCCGCCGGTCTCGGCGAGGTCGGTGCCGCCGCCGCTCTCCGCCTTGCTGCCGGTGTCGGTGCTCCCGGTGCTGTCGCTCCCGGTGTCCGCATCCTCCTCGTGCGGGGTGAAGTCCGCGGGTGGCTGGTCGCACCCGACGCCGTCATTGTCGCGGTCCAGGTGCTTGCCGTAGTGGTCGTCGCCCTGGGCGATGTTGCTGTAGCCGTTGCTGTAGGCCTCGGTGCAGTTCTTGAACGGGTGGTCGCCGTCGTGGGCCACGGCGGTGGCCGGTACGGCGGCCAGGGCGAGGGCGGCGAGGACCGCGGCGGCGGAGGTACGGAACGGATGCATGGTGAGGATCCCCCCGGATCGGGCGTATGGGTGTGCTTGGTGCGAGAGAGACGAAGCTAGTGGGGGGCCCGTGGCGTATGGGAGATATGAAGAACCCGTGATGTGAACGTTACGTGACGGGGGCATGGCTCTCCGCCATGCGCGGGGGGAGGCGGCTTCGGGACCTACAGCGGCACCGCCACCGCCGTGAACGTCGTCTCCGGGGTCTGGGGACTGGTGAAGCGGGCGTTGACCAGGTAGAGGCGGTCACGGAAGCGGGCGGCGGTCGCGGGGACGTCGAAACGCGGGTCGGTGATCGAGCGCCGCAGGGTCGCCGTCGTCGCCCGGGCGTCCAGGTCGAACACGGTGACCAGGTTCAGCCGGTTCTGTACGACGTACAGCGTGCGGCCGACGCGGACCAGACCGTCGCCGTTGACCACGTTCTCCGCGCCGGCCAGGGCGATCCGGGTGGCGCGGCCGGTCCGCAGGCTCACCCGGTACAGCTCGCCCGGCGTGCTCTTGACCACGATGACATCGCGGCCGTCGGGGGTGCTGACGATGCCGTTGGCGTTGATGACGTCCGGCACCTGCTCCCAGTCGCCGGTGAGCGGCAGTTCCCGCACCGTGCCGCCCCGGCCGCGCGGGACGCCGTACAGGACCGCGCCACGGGAGTCGGTGAACCAGGCGCGGTCCCGCAGCAGGACGACATCGTTGATGAACTGGCCGGTGCTCTCGGTGAGCTGATGGGTCCGCCGCAGCCCGCCGGTGCGGGCGTCCACGACGCGTGCGGTGCCGCCCCCGCCGTCGGCGACGTACAGCAGGCCGTCGTGGCCGATCTTGAGCCCGATGGCCGCGAGGCCGGGGGTGCCCTGGTGGAGGACGGTGCCCTTGCCGGTGCGCAGGTCGGTCCGGAGGATCGCGCCGTCGGCGCGGGAGCCCAGGTAGGCGTAGGGCGCGCGGCCGATGGCGATGCCCTCGGGCAGCCAGCCGTCCGGCAGCGGGAACTCGGCCGGCCAGGCGGGCCGGTGTCCGCCGGCCCGCGCGGTACCGGCGCCGGCCGCCGCCGTGAACGCGGCGAAGGCGGCACCGCCGAGCACAGCACGCCGGGAGGGCCGGGAGAGGGGAGACGTCTGCGGGTGCTTCCGGGTCATGGTTCGGGCCTCCGTGACGGATGGGGGTGGGGCCTGAAACGGTCGGGGCGGAACCGATGTAACCCGATGAACCCCGCCCGTGGGCCGCGACGGGCCGAATCCGACAGGAACTCGACAGGCCGGGAGCGTGCTCGGCCGGAACATCCGTGCTCACCGGAATTCCCCGCGAACGGTGAACCTTCCACGGGGAGCATCCGTCGTACCCCTCCGTAAGCCGCACAGGGGGCCGACGGCCGGTCCCGGACCGGGGCGGAGCCCTCGGGACCCCGGCCGGACCCGAGCGACCCTCTCCGGCGGCCTTTCCGTGGCCGGCGCACCGTGCGACCGCGCCGCGCGGCCTGTGAGTCCCACGGCCCGCGGGTCTCGCGGCCGGTGCGTGCGCCGGCCGGTCCGGGAAGGCGGGCGCCGGCCGGTGACCGTGGGGGCCCCGGCCGGCGCCACCCCCGCCGGCCTGTCCGCCCGTCACCGGGCCGGACCGCACCCACCTCACCCGCTCCCCGGTCCACGGAACCCGCCTACCGGATGCCGGACGGGCACGGGCCGGTCAGGCCGCCTTCACCTCGTACGCCGTCACCCGCACCGTCTCGTCGTCGAGGCACTGCCCCGACTCCAGGTCGAAGCGCTGCTTGAGCAGCGGGGAGGCGACGAACGGGCGGCCCCGGTGGGTGCCGGTCAGACCGCGGGAGAGGACCGCGGCGCCGGTGAAGGGGTCGCGGTTGTCGATGGCGTAGAGGCGCCCGGTGCGGTCGGCGAAGACGGCGGCCTGGCGTCCGTCGGGCAGGAGGGCCGCCACACCCCGGCCGGGGAGCAGCGTGCTCAGGTCGCAGACCGTGAACCAGTCGTCCGTCAGGCGGATGCGGACCTTGAGGTCGGTGGTCTCCAGTACCAGGGTCATCGCGTGGCGGTTCCTTCCAGGATGTCGTCGGCAGGTCGCAGACCGATGGTCAGCAGCGGCAGGTCGGGCTTCATCTGGTCGCGTTCGGGGACGAAGGCGACCACCGGGTCGGGGGTGTCGGGCGCGTTCACGAAGGACACGAACCGGGCCAGCTTCTCCGGGTCGTTGATGGTCTCGGCCCACTCGTCGCGGTAGGCGGAGACATGAGCGGCCATCAGCGACTCCAGTTCGTCGCAGATGCCGAGCGAGTCGTGGACCACCACGTCCCGCACGTGGTCCAGGCCGCCGGGGATCCGGTCCAGCCAGACGCTGGTGCGCTCCAGGCGGTCGGCGGTGCGGATGTAGAACATCAGGAACCGGTCGATGAGGCGGATCAGTTCCGCGTCGGAGAGGTCCTGGGCGAGCAGATCCGCGTGGCGCGGGGTGGCGCCGCCGTTGCCGCCGACGTAGAGGTTCCAGCCGCTCGCGGTGGCGATGACACCGAAGTCCTTCGACTGGGCCTCCGCACACTCGCGCTGACAGCCGGAGACCGCCGACTTGAGCTTGTGCGGGGAGCGCAGCCCGCGGTAGCGCAGCTCCAGGTCGATCGCCATGCGTACGGAGTCCTGGACACCGTAGCGGCACCAGGTCTGCCCGACGCAGGACTTCACCGTGCGCAGCGACTTGCCGTAGGCGTGGCCGGACTCGAAGCCGGCGTCGACCAGGCGGGCCCAGATGAGGGGGAGTTGTTCGACCCGGGCGCCGAACATGTCGATCCGCTGACCGCCGGTGATCTTCGTGTACAGGCCGAAGTCGCGGGCGATCTCGCCGATCACGATCAGCTTCTCCGGCGCGATCTCCCCGCCGGGGATGCGCGGCACGACCGAGTACGAGCCGTTCTTCTGCAGGTTGGCCAGGAAGTGGTCGTTGGTGTCCTGCAGGGCCGCCTGCTCGCCGTCCAGGACGTGGGTGCTCGCGCCGATCGTCGGGGCGAGGGAGGCGATGATCGAGCCGACCGCCGGCTTGCAGACCTCACAGCCGTCGCCGTCCCGGGCGGCCTCCCGGCCGTGCCGGTCGAGCAGCTCACGGTAGGAGGTGATGCGCAGGGCGAGGACGATCTCGTACAGCTCCTCGCGGGTCTGGGCGAAGCAGGCGCACAGGCCCTTGTCGACCTCGACGCCGCTCGCCTCCAACTCGGCGTTGATCAGCTGGCCGAGGACCTTGACGCAACTGCCGCACGTGGTACCGGCCTTGGTGCACTTCTTCACCTCGGGCACGGTGGTGCAGTGGTGTTCGGTGACGGCCTCGCGGATGGTGCCCTTGCGGACGTTGTTGCAGGAGCAGATGATCGCGTCGTCCGGCAGCGCGGACGGGCCGAGCTGGACGGGTGCCCCGGCGCCGGCCGGCAGCACCAGTGACTCCGGGGAGACCGGCGGCACCGAGCCGGTGAAGGCCTTCAGCGTGCCGTACGCGTCCGCGTCGCCGATCAGGATGCCGCCGAGCAGCGTGCCGTCGCGGCCGATGACCAGCTTCTTGTACAGACCGGCCCGGGAGTCGGAGTAGACGACGTCCAGGCAGTCCTCGGCGGCGCCGTGCGCGTCGCCGAAGGACGCCACGTCCACGCCGAGCAGCTTCAGCTTGGTCGACAGGTCGGCGCCGGTGAACGCGGACGCGTCCCCGGCGATGGCCGCCGCGGCCGTCTCCGCCTGCTCGTAACCGGGTGCGACCAGGCCGTACACCCGGCCGTCGGCGGCCAGCGCGCACTCCCCGATCGCGAACACCCGGGGGTCGCCGACCGTACGGCACTGCTCGTCGACGGTGATGCCGCCGCGCTCGCCGACGGTGAGACCGCAGTCCCGGGCGAGCTGGTCGCGGGGACGGACACCGGCGGAGAACACCACCAGGTCGGTGGAGAGTTCGCTGCCGTCGGACAGCTTCATGCCGGTGACCGCGCCGTCGTCGCCGACCACGATCTCCTGCGTGCCGACGCCCGTGTGGACGCTCAGGCCCATGTCCTCGATGGTGCGCAGCAGTGCCGCGCCGCCGCCCTCGTCGACCTGCACCGGCATCAGGCGCGGCGCGAACTCCACGATGTGCGAGGTGAGTCCGAGACCCTTGAGCGCGCCCGCCGCCTCCAGACCGAGGAGTCCGCCGCCGACCACGGCACCGGTGGTCGACCTCCGCGCGTACTCCTCGATCGCGAGCAGGTCCTCGATCGTGCGGTAGACGAAGCAGCCCTTCGCGTCCTTGTTCGGCACCGGCGGTACGAACGGGTAGGAGCCGGTGGCCAGGACCAGGATGTCGTAGTGCACGACCAGCCCCGAGCGGGCGGTCACCTCGCGCGCCTGGCGGTCGATGGTCTCCGCCGGGTCGCCGACGCGCAGCTCGATGCCGTGGTCCTCGATGAGCCTCAGGTCCGTCACGGACAGGTCCTCGGGGGTCTTCCCCGAGAAGTACGAGGTGAGCTGGACGCGGTCGTAGGCCGGACGCGGCTCCTCGCACAGCACGACCACGCGGTGCGTGGCGGTCAGGCCGCGCCCGGCGAGCGCCTCGAGGAAACGCTGGCCGACCATGCCGTGGCCGATGAGCACGATGGTCGGTGTGTCCGTGGACATCAGGAGCCTCCGTCAGTGGTGAGCAGGTGGAGCAGGGGCCCGCCGGCGGACGGGAGCGGCTCTGCTCCCTCCCAGGCGCGCGCGAGGGCGCCGACGGTGCCGAGTTCGCCGACCAGGACCCCGCCGACCAGGCGGTCGTCGCGGACGACGACCTTGCGGTAGGTGCCCCGGGTGGCGTCGGTGAGCTGCACGACGTCGTCGCCCGGCAACGCCTCGGTGTCACCGAAGGCGGCGAGGTCGAAGGGCCCCGGCCGGCCGGTGAGGGTGAGCCGGGTCAGGGAACGGGTGCCGGTGTAGCGGGCGGCGGTGTCCCCGGCGAGCAGCGCGGCCAGCGCGTCGGCCTGTTCCAGGGCCGGGGCGGCGAGCCCGTATACCGTGCCGGCGTGCTGGACGCAGTCACCGATCGCGTGGATGTACGGGTCGGAGGTGCGCAGCTCGTCGTCGACGACGACACCCTTGCGGACGTCCAGTCCCGCGGCCTGCGCGAGACCGACCCTCGGATGCACCCCGCAGGCCAGGACCACGAGGTCGGCGTCCAGGGCGTATCCGTCGGCCAGCTCCACCGAGCGGACCGCGCCGCCGACGCAGCGCACGTCCCGCACCCGGCACTCGGTGTGCACCTCGACGCCGAGGCCGGTCAGATGCCGCTCGACCAGCACGGACGCGGCCGGGTCCAGCTGGCGTTCCATGAGCCGCTCGGACTGCTGGGCGAGGACGACCTGCGCGCCGCGCACGGCGAGCGCCCGGGCCGCGGAGACGCCGAGCAGCCCGCCGCCGATCACCACCGCCCGCACCCCCGGCCGTACCGCCTTGGCCAGGCCCAGACAGTCGTCCATGGTGCGGAAGGCGTGCACGCCCTCGGGCAGTTCGTGGTCCGCGGTGTCCGCGGTGTCCGCGGTGAACAGTCCGCGCAGCGGCGGCAGCACCGGGTTGGAGCCGGTGGCCAGGACCAGCCGGCCGTACCCGGTCACCGTGCCGTCCGCGCAGCTGACGGTGCGCGCCGCGCGGTCGATGCCGGTGACGCGGGCCCGGGTGAGCCGGGCGGGCGCCGGCAGGGCGATCACCTCGGGGCTGTAGCGCCCGGCGAGTACCTCGGCGAGCAGCACCCTGTTGTACGGCCGGTGCTCCTCCTCGCCGATCAGCGTCACGGGCGTGCCGAGCTCGCCGAGCCGCCGGGCGAGTCGTACACCCGCGAGGCCGGAGCCGATCACCACCACACGCTCGTTCGAGGTCATGTCCTTGAGCGTGCGGTGCGGGTGTTACCCGGCAGCATCCCCTCTGTTTCCCGCGCGGAACGCTGCCCTCAGCGGCGGCACGGGCCGGATGTGAGGGTTCGGGGCGCCGGCCGGGGCGGCGCTGTGAGGAGGCCGGCGGGGCCGGCCCCCGTGCCAACCTCAACAAACGCTCATCTTGATGGACGCAGCATCTACCCCGTCCGTAGGCTCACGGCCATGCCCGACATCTCCCTGACCACGGTCGTTCTGCTCTGTCTGGCCGCACTCGCCGCCGGCTGGGTCGACGCCGTGGTCGGCGGCGGTGGGCTGCTCCTCCTGCCGGCCCTGCTGCTCGGCCTGCCCGCCGGCACCCCCGCCGCGCACGCCCTGGGCACCAACAAGGCGGTCGCGATCGTCGGCACCACCGGCGCGGCGATCACCTACGCCCGCAAGGCCCCGGTCGACGTCAAGAACGCGGTACGCATCGGTCTGGCCGCCCTCGTCGGTTCGTCGGCCGGAGCCTTCTTCGCCGCCGGGATGAGCACCGAGGTCCTGAAACCGGTGATCATGGTGGTGCTGCTCGCGGTGGCCGCCTTCGTCATCCTGCGCCCCGCCTTCGGCACGACCCCCGCCGCCGGCCCGGCCACCCGCCGCCAGATCCTCGCCGCGATCGGCCTGGCCGGCCTCGGTATCGGCTTCTACGACGGCCTCATCGGCCCCGGCACCGGTACGTTCCTCGTCCTGGCGCTCACCGCCGTGCTCCACCTCGACCTGGTCACCGCCTCCGGCACCGCCAAGATCGTCAACTGCTGCACCAACGCCGGCGCCCTCGCGACGTTCGCCTGGCAGGGCGCGGTGCTGTGGCAATTGGCGGCGCTGATGGCGGTGTTCAACCTGGCGGGCGGCACGCTCGGCGCGCACACGGCCCTGAAGAGGGGCAGCGGCTTCGTCCGCGTCGTCCTGCTGACGGTCGTCCTCGCCCTGGTGGCGAACCTGGCGTACGAGCAGTGGGTGGCCTGAGCCGGCGGGGCGAGGCCGGCCGGTGGCCGACGGCCCTACGGCTTAAGGCCTACGGCGGGCCCACGGGCAGTGGTGAGGTGACCGGGCCCGTCGCGTCCCGTCGGCCGAACCGCGGGGAGAAGCCTCCTCCCCGCACGGACAGGGGACGGCGGGCCCCGCGGCGTCCGTGGACCGGCGGGTCCCGCGCCGTCCATGGACCGGCGGGCGCTCCGGGCGCGGGTATGGCGGACGCCTCGGGCACAGGTGCGGCGGACGCCCCGGGCGCGGGTGCGGCGCGCGTACGCCGTCCACCGTCCACCGTCCACCGTCTGTCGTCCGCCGGCCGTCGTCCGCCGTCCGTCCCCGTCCTCGTCGGCGGGTCAGCGGCTGCCCGTCAGGTGGGCGTAGACGACCACGTTGCCCCGGTATCCGGTGGTCCGGGACCAGCCGCCGCCGCAGGTGATGACCCGTAGCTCGGGGCGGTCGGCCGGCCCGTACACCTTTTGGTCGGGGAAGTCCTCCGCGGCGTACACCTCGACGGCGTCCACCGTGAACACGGCCGTCCTGCCGTCCCGCCGGTCCACCTCGACGGTGCTGCCCTTGCGCACGGCACCGAGGGAGTAGAAGACGGCGGGGCCGTCGGCGTTGTCGACATGACCCGCGACGATCGCGGTGCCCCGCTCGCCGGGGGCGGTGCCCGCCTCGTACCACCCGGCCAGGTTCTCGCGGTCGGCGGGAGGGACGTCGAGGCTGCCGGTCCCCGTCAGACCGAGGGGTGTCAGGGGCGCGTCCACGTCGATCGAGGGGATGCGGACGCGTTCGGGCGGGGAGAGCGGCAGCGCGGGTGCCGAGGACCCGCCCGCACTGCGGTCGTCGTCGCCCGTGTGCGCCTGCGCGGCGGAGGGCTGTGGCGGGGCGTGCGTCACGGTCCCGTCGTGCAGCAGCCATGCCCCCGCGCACAGGGCGAGCACCGTGACGGCGGCTATCGCTACGTTGCCCGGACCCCCGGCCCGGCGGAACCTGCGGCGCATCGCGGACTGACCTCATCTCGAGTTCGGCCCCGTTCCCCCTCCGGGCCGCGAGGGGCGTCGGACCCGGAGGGGGAGGGGAACTGCGGTACCGGCGGGGGACGGGCAGCGGAGGGTGCCCGTCGACCCCGTCAGATCCCGTCGCCTCTCGCCCGGCGATGCAGGAGCCAGGTACCGCCCGCGGCGGCGACGGCGAGAGCCGTCACCCCGGCCGCGGTCTGTACGGGGTCGGTGCCCAGCGCACCACCGACCCCCGTCTTCACACTCCCCCGGGGGCGCGCCGGCTGGGCCTCGGGCGTCAGCGTGACCATCAGGTCACCGGCCACCCGCCGGCCGCTCCCGGCGCACGCCGCGACGATCTCGTACGTCCCCGGCTGCGCGCTCGGCGGCACCTGGAACTGCCCGATCGCATCCTGCTCGTGAGCGCTCGGCGTCAGCGTGAACCGGCCCGCGCCCACGGCGGACGCGTCCCCGGCCGCCGTTTCCTCGCCACCGCACGCCGCGGTGTTCACCGTCACCTGCGCGCCGGGCGCGACCGACGACGGGTACACCTCCAGGGTCCCGGCCGGCGGGCCGTGCGACTCCACGGCGTACGCGGGGGGTGCGGCGAGCAGCCCCGCGGTGGCCACGGCGAGCGCGGCGCCGGTCAGACCGGTCATACCGGTGACGCCGGTCAGCGGCCGGGCGGTACGTCGCATCGGTGCTCCCTCAGGCTCACGGAGGGGACCCGGCCCGCGTGCACCCCCATGTGCCGCCGTCGGACGCGTCCCTGCCTCTCCGAGGTAAGTGCCACCGGACCGCCGCCGCTTCCTGAGGAAGCGTCAGGGCAGCGGCTGAACGGGTGTCAGGCGCCGTCGGCCGGGGGCGGCCGACGGCACGTTTCAGCAGGTCACCGACTCCGTGCGGACCGGACCACGGAAAGCTCCCGAAGGGCGGGCGGCGGGGCTGTGAACGGGTGACCGGGGTGGGTGGGGAGTGGGTGGGGCCCGGGCGGGCAGGGAGGCGGGGCGGGGCCGGGGTGAGGGCCCGCACCGGAGCCGGCGGGCGAGGGCGTTCCCCCGCCGGAGGGTGCGGCTGTGTGCCCCGTCCGCCGGTGCGGGCGCGGGTCCCCGGTGCGGGCGCGCGCCCGGCCGTCACCCCCGCCAGTTGCCGCCCTCGACCGGTCTCCCCCCGGCCCGCAGCCGCGCGGCGACGGCGGGAGCGGCGACGTACACCCAGGCCCGTACCGCCGCCCCGTCCGCCTCCCGGACGACCTCCCCGACCACCCGCTCGTACAGGTTGCGCGGGTCACCCGGTACGTACTCCTCCAGCCGGTCCAGCTCGGCGAGCAGCCCCGGATACGCCTCCGGCAGCACGGTCACCAGCTCCCCGCTCACCAGCGCGCCGCGCTCCTCGACGGCGTACGGATACCCGGGCCCCTCGTACAGCCTCGCGCCCCGGAACCGGGCGGGTTCCTCGCTCCGGACGCGGCCGCGCAGCAGCAGGTCGTGGTTGCGCCCGCCGGGGCGGAGCGTGCCGTAGACGAAGAAGGGGAGGATCACTCGTTCACCTGCGTGGACGGTCGGCGGAGCCCGCTGCGCCGGTGTGGCGCCGGGGGCCTTGCGGCAACGATTCTCGCCCCTCGTGGGCCGGCCCCGGGCCCTCGGAGCGGAGTCGGCGCACGCGGCGGGGCTCGGCGTTCAGGGCTTCAGGGCCGTACCGCCTCAAGCCGTACCGCGCACGCCTTGAACTCCGGCATTCGGGAGGTCGGGTCGAGGGCCGGGTTGGTGAGGGTGTTGGCGCGGCCCTCGCCCGCCCAGTGGAACGGCATGAAGACCGTGTCGGGGCGGATCGCCGTGGTGATCCGCGCCGGTGCCACCGCCCGCCCCCGCCGGGACACGACGGCCACCGGCTCGCCCTCGGCCGCGCCGAGGCGCTCCGCCAGCCGGGGGTGCAGTTCCACGAACGGGCCCGGCGCGGCGGCGTTCAGTTCGTCGACCCGCCGGGTCTGGGCGCCGGACTGGTACTGCGCCACGACCCGCCCGGTGGTCAGCAGTACGGGGTACTCGTCGTCGGGCTCCTCGGCGATCGCCCGGTGCGCGACGGGTACGAACCGCGCCCGCCCGTCCTCGGTGGCGAACCGGTCGAGGAAGAGCCGGGGGGTGCCCGGGTGGACGCCGGGAGCACCGTCGGTGGTGGCGGGCCGACCGGTACGGTGGGCCCGCGTCGGGCGGTCGAGCGGGTCGTCGAGCCCGGTGACGTCCCGTGGGGCGTGCCCGCCGCTGCCGAGAGGTTCCGTGCCGGTCCCTGTCGCCGTCCCGGTCCCGGTCCCGGTCCCGGTCCCCGTACCGGTGCCGTCCGCGTTCCCGATGCCCTCCGTCCGCGCCGGGCACGGCCAGAACACGCCGTTCTCCTCGGCCAGCCTCCGGTAGGTGATCCCGGAGTAGTCCGCGGGGCCGCCCGCACTGGCCCGGCGCAGTTCCTCGAAGACCTCCTCGGGGTCGGTCGGGAACTTCTTCTCCAGATTCCCCTCCCCGCCCAGCCGCGCGGCGAGTTCGTGCAGGACCTCCAGATCGCTGCGGACGCCCGCCGGCGGCGTGATCGCGCGGCGGCGCAGCAGCACCCGTCCCTCCAGGTTCGTCGTCGTCCCCGTCTCCTCCGCCCACTGCGTCACCGGCAGGACGACATCGGCGAGCGCCGCCGTCTCCGACAGGACGACGTCGCACACCGCCAGAAAGTCCAGTGAGCGGATCCGCTCCTCGATGTGCGCGGCGCGCGGCGCCGACACCACCGGGTTGGAGCCCATCAGCAGCAGCGAACGGATGTCCGTGCCCAGCGCGTCGAGCAGTTCGTACGCGCTGCGCCCCGGCCCCGGCAGCGAGTCGGGCTCCACGCCCCACACCTCGGCGACATGCGCCCGCGCCACGGGGTCGGTCAGCTTGCGGTACCCGGGCAACTGGTCGGCCTTCTGGCCGTGCTCACGCCCGCCCTGCCCGTTGCCCTGCCCGGTCAGGCAGCCGTACCCGGACAGCGGGCGCCCCGCCCGCCCCGTCGCCAGGCACAGGTTGATCCACGCGCCCACCGTGTCGGTGCCCTTGGACTGCTGCTCGGGGCCGCGGGCGGTCAGCACCATCGCCGCCTCCGGGGCACAGAACAGCTCCACCGCCTCCCGCAGTTCGGGTACGGACACACCGGTGATCCGCTCCACGTACTCCGGCCAGTGGGCCATCGCGGCGGCCCGGGTCTCCTCCCAGCCGCTGGTGCGTTCCCGGATGTACGCCTCGTCGGTGCGTCCTTCGGCGACGATCAGGTGCAGCAGGCCCAGCGCCAGTGCGAGATCCGTGCCGGGACGCGGCGCCAGATGCAGATCGGCGTGCTCGGCGGTCTTCGTGCGGCGGGGATCGACGACGATCAGTGTGCCGCCGTTCTCCTTCAGCTCGGTGAAGTAGCGAAGCGACGGCGGCATCGTCTCCGCCGGGTTCGACCCGACGAGGATCACACAGCCGGTCCTCGGAATGTCCTCCAGCGGAAACGGCAGCCCACGGTCGAGCCCGAACGCCTTGCCGCCCGCCGCCGCGGCCGACGACATGCAGAACCGCCCGTTGTAATCGATCTGCGAGGTCCCCAGCACCACGCGCGCGAACTTCCCCAGGCTGTAAGCCTTCTCGTTGGTCAGCCCGCCCCCGCCGAACACCCCGACCGCGTCCGCCCCGTACTCCGCGCGCGTCCGCCCGAGCCCCGCGGCGACCCGCTCCAGCGCCTCCTCCCAGGAGGCCGGCACCAGCGCGCCCCCCTCGGCCCGCACCAGCGGTGAGGTCAGCCGCACGGCCGAGGACAGTACCGCCGGTGCGGTACGCCCCTTCCCGCACAGCGCCCCCCGGTTCACCGGGAAGTCGGCGCGCTCACTCACCTCGACGGTGCTCCCGTCCGGGGACGGCGTCAGGTTCATCCCGCACTGCAGGGCGCAGTAGGGGCAGTGCGTGGGCGTCACGGTGTTCTGCATACGGTCCAGGCTGCGTCCCCGGTGTTACGCCTCCCACCGGCCCCCGTTACACGCCCGGTACGGCGACCTCCCCGCCGCCGACGGCCCGCGGTGAGGCGCCGGCCCTCCCGCTCAGACGCCGATCAGCCGGATGCGGTCACCGCACAGCCGGGACATGTCGTCGACGTCGGAGGTCAGTATGGCCACAGGGCCCGGCTGCCGCAGCGCCATCTCGGCCACTGTCGCGTCGATCGCGTACTTGTGCCCGTGCAGGCCAGTGGCCTTGAGCAGCTCCGCCGACGCCTTCGCCGCCTGCTCGGTCACCGGCTCGACCCTGACCCGGGACAGCGCCCACCGCATTCGGGCCGTGTTCACCCGTCCGTGGCTGACCTCCACGATGGTGTTGGCTCCGACGACCATGTCCGCACCCATGTCATGGAAGACCTGGAACATGGCGAGGATCTTGCGGTCCTGCGCGATCCAGGCGGAGAGGCCCTCGGAATCGAGGACGAGGGTCTCGATGTGCACGTTCAAGCCGCGTTCTGGGAGCCACCGGCATCGGTGCCGCTGAGGATCCGGGAACGGGCTTCCGCCAACTCCTCGTCGGTGAAGGCCCCGTACTCCTCCTGATGGCGCAGCAGGTCGGCGCCGAGCAGCTCGTGGCGCAGCTGACGCGCCACCGCCTCGGCGACGTAGCCGGAGACGTTGTCGGTGAGTTTCCTCAGTTCGGCGACCTGTTCCGTGGGGAGCGTCACCGTGATGCGTGTAGTGTCCGCCATAAAGAAAGCATACCGCAGTATGCGTGGCCGGTCACTCCTGCGGATGCCCGGCTCGGGCCTTCGCCAGCGCCCGCTCCACCCCCGGTTCCTCCGGGCCCAGGAAGTGGGGATCGGGACGGAACGCCGCGTCCGTCGCCGCCTTCCCGGCGGCGAGGACCTCCCGGACGCCTCCGTAGTACCAGGTGACGTCGTGCGGTTCGTCGACGCCGACGCCGTACGAGGAGACCCCGGCCGTCTCGCACAGCGCCACCGCCCGCCGGATGTGGAAACCCTGGCTGATCAGTACCGCGCGGTCCACACCGAAGATCCTCTTCGCGCGGACGCAGGAGTCCCAGGTGTCGAACCCCGCGTAGTCGCTGACGATGCGGGTGCCGGGCACGCCGTGCCGGATCAGGTACGCGCGCATCGCGTCCGGCTCGTCGTAGTCCTCGCGGCTGTTGTCGCCGGTGACCAGTACCACCTCGATCCGCCCCGCGCGGTACAGCTCCGCCGCCGCGTCGAGCCGGTGGGCGAGGTAGGGCGACGGCTCCCCGTCCCACAGGCCCGCCCCGAAGACCACGGCGACGTCGGTGCGCGGCACGTCGGCGGTGGTGCGCAGCCGGCCGTCCGTCGTCAGGCGCAGCCAGGTGGCCGGCAGCAGAGCGAGCACACACACCGCGACGACCGTCCGCACCAGCCGCCGCTGCCCCGTGCGGGTACGGGGCAGACGCGGACGGCGGAATCCGAAACGGCGCATCGGACGGGCCCCTCCCGGTCGCTCCTCGACCCGCAGAGACGCCCCGCACGACCCCTCCGGTTCTCCTTACGCTCTGTGACCCGCTTCACAGCCCGGGAGAACGTCGCAGGTCCACGGCCTCACACCGGCCGCGCCCCGCATCGTGTACCGACGGAAAGCCCTCGTCACGCCCGCGCAACAGGCAGGCAACGTACCGCCGTCACGATCGCCGTATGACGGCGTACCCCATGCACCACCGCACCGCCCGGCCCGCTCTCGTCGTCGTGGCCCACGGCAGCCGCGACCCGCGCGCGCTGGGCACCGTACGGCAGCTCCTGGACGGGGTCCGCGCCCTGCGCCCCGGCCTGTCCGTCCACCTGGGCCACATCGAACTCAACGCACCACTGCTCCCCGACACCCTCGCCGAGCTGGACGCGCGCGGGACCCGGGCCGCCGTCCTCGTACCGCTGCTGCTCAGCCGGGGCTACCACGTCAAGCGGGACATTCCGGAGATGGCCGCCGGGGCACGGCTGCACACACGCGTGGCCGCCCCCCTCGGGCCGCACCCCCTGCTCGTGGACGCCCTGCACGCCCGCCTCACCGAGGCAGGCTGGCGCACCCCCGCGGACGCGGCGACCCGCCGGGCGAGCGGCGTCGTCCTCGCCGCCGCCGGATCCCGCGACCCGGACGCGAAGGCCGACACCGGCCGCACCGCGCGGCTGCTCGCCGAACGCCTCGGCGTCCCCGTCGTCCCCGCCTACGCCTCCGCGGCCGCCCCCACCGTCACCGACGCCCTCCACGCCTTGGCCGCCCGAGGCCGCACCCGGGTCGCCGTCGCCTCCTACTTCACGGCCCCCGGCCGCTTCGCCACGGAGTCCGCGGCACTGGCCCCCTGGATCGCCTCCACCCCCCTGGGCACCCACCCGGCCCTGCCCCGCCTCCTCCTCCACCGCTACGACCGCACAGCAAGCACCCCGTCCACCACACCCCTGCAACTGGCCTCCGCATAGAGGGGCGCGGGGAACTGCGCAAAAGGGGGTCTGGGGCGCAGCCCCAGGGACGGGACGGGAAGGGGCGGCGGGGGCGAAAACCCGAAAACCCCAAGCCCCGACGCACCCCACGACCCCACCCCACCCCAAGCCCCCTGTCACACCACACCCGTACTGTCATCACATGGAAGGCACCGCACCCCTCACCACACCCCCCACCGCATACGACCCGACGTCAGTCGCCCGCTGGGCCCCCGAACCCGACAAACGCCCCGGCCGCACCGCCTTCCAACGCGACCGCGCCCGCGTCCTGCACTCCGCCGCTCTCCGCCGCCTCGCCGGAAAGACCCAGGTCGTCACCCCCGGCGCACAGCACCAGGTGTGGGACGCCAGCCCCCGCACCCGCCTCACCCACTCCCTCGAATGCGCCCAGGTCGGCCGCGAGCTCGGCGCCGCCCTCGGCTGCGATCCCGACCTCGTCGAGGCGGCCTGCCTCTCCCACGACCTGGGACACCCGCCCTTCGGGCACAACGGCGAACAGGCGCTGAACGCGTTCGCGCAGGACTGCGGCGGCTTCGAGGGCAACGCCCAGTCGCTGCGCCTCCTCACCCGCATCGAACCCAAACGGTTCACCCCCGAGGGCTCCGTCGGTCTCAATCTGACCCGCGCCACGCTCGACGCCGCCACCAAGTACCCCTGGCCCCGCGGCGCCCACCCCACCGACCCGGCCTCCCCGAAGTTCGGGGTCTACGACGACGACCAGCCCGTCTTCGACTGGGTCCGCAAGGAGGCCCCCGGCACCCGCGTCTGCTTCGAGGCCCAGGTCATGGACTGGTCCGACGACGTGGCCTACTCGGTGCACGACGTGGAGGACGGCCTGCACGCCGGGCACATCGACCCCAACGTCCTGCACGCCGATCCGGAGCGGGACGCCGTCTTCGCCGTCGCCGTCGGGCGCTACGTCCCCGCGGACACCGACCCCGCCGAACTCGCGGAGGCTCTCGACCGCCTCCTCGCCCAGGAGTGGTGGCCGCACGGCTACGACGGCACCGCCGTCGCCCAGGCCCGTCTCAAGGACGCCACCAGCCAGCTCATCGGCCGCTTCTGCCTCGCCGCCGAGGGCGCCACCCGGCAGGCCTTCGGCACCGGCCGCCTCACCCGTTACGGGGCCGAGCTGGTCGTACCGCGCGGCGCCCGCATGGAGTGCGCGGTCCTCAAGGCGGTCGCCGACCGCTACGTCATGCAGCGCGCCGAACAGGAACTGCTCCGCGCCGACCAGCGCGTCGTCGTGCTCGAACTGGCCGAGGCGCTCACCGCCCGCGCCCCCGACGGCCTGGACCCGCAGTTCCGCACGCTGTTCGACCGGGCCGGCGACGACCGCGCCCGCAAGCGGGTGATCGTCGACCAGATCGCGTCCCTCACGGACGCCTCGGCCCGCTCACTGCACGCCCGGCTCACGGGGCGGCAGTCATGAGCGGGATGAGCGGGCCGGTCATGAGCGGGCCGGTCATGAGGCGGACCGGTCATGAGGCGGACGGGTCATGGGCATGCGGCGATAGCGGGACGACCATGACCCGCTTGGCCTGATCAACGCGCTCCCCCTTACGGCATCATTCCGCGTGCGGGACGCTCACAAGTGGCAACACCCTCAAGAGGAGGCATCACGTGGTCGACGCGGATCAGACTTTCGTCATCGTCGGAGGCGGACTGGCCGGCGCCAAGGCGGCCGAGACGCTGAGAACGGAGGGCTTCACCGGCCGGGTGATACTGATCTGTGACGAACGTGACCACCCGTACGAGCGTCCGCCCCTGTCCAAGGGCTACCTCCTCGGCAAGGAGGAACGCGACAGCGTCTTCGTGCACGAGCCGGCCTGGTACGCGCGCCACGACATCGAGCTGCACCTCGGCCAGACCGTCGACGCCATCGACCGTGCCGCGAGGACCGTCCGCTTCGGCGACGACGGCACGACCGTCCGCTACGACAAGCTGCTGCTCGCCACCGGCGCCGAGCCGCGCCGCCTGGACATCCCGGGCACGGGCCTCGCGGGCGTCCACCACCTGCGGCGCCTCGCCCACTCCGAGCGCCTCAAGGGTGTGCTCTCCTCCCTCGGCCGGGACAACGGCCATCTGGTGATCGCCGGGGCCGGCTGGATCGGCCTGGAGATCGCGGCGGCGGCGCGTCACTACGGCGCGGAGGTCACCGTCGTCCACCGGAGGCAGACCCCGCTGCACTCGGTCCTCGGCCCCGAACTCGGCCAGCTCTTCGCCGACCTGCACCGCGAGCACGGGGTGCGCTTCCACTTCGGTGCCACGCTCACCGAGATCACCGGGCAGGACGGCATGGTGCTCGCCGCCCGTACCGACGACGGCGAGGAGCACCCGGCGCACGCCGTCCTGGCGGCGATCGGCGCGGCCCCGCGGGTCTCCCTCGCGGAGGCGGCGGGCCTGGAACTCGCCGACCGCGCGGACGGCGGGGGTGTCCTCGTCGACGAGCGGCTGCGTTCGTCCGACCCGCACATCTACGCGGCCGGGGACGTCGCGTCCTTCCCGCACGGTCTCTTCGGCACGCGGCTGCGGGTGGAGCACTGGGCCAACGCGCTGAACGGCGGGCCGGCGGCAGCGCGCTCCATGCTGGGCCGGGAGGAGACCTACGACCGCGTTCCCTACTTCTTCAGCGACCAGTACGACCTGGGGATGGAGTACTCGGGATGGGCGCCGCCGGGATCGTACGACCAGGTGGTCATCCGGGGCGACGCGGGGAAGCGGGAGTTCATCGCCTTCTGGGTGAAGGAGGGGCGCGTCCTCGCGGGGATGAACGTGAACGTGTGGGACGTCACGGACCCCATCCAGCGGCTGATCCGGTCCCGGGCGCGGGTGGACACGGAGGCGCTGGCGGATCCGCGCGTGCCGCTGGAGAGCGTGGGCGCTTAGGGGCGTCCGCCGGGTCACGCCGGGACGGGGGTGCTGGACGGATCCCGCGGGGACGGGGGTGCTGGATGGATCCCGCGGGGACGGGGGTGCTGGACGGGTCCCGCCGGGACGGGGGTGCTGGACGGGTCCCGCCGGGACGTGGGGCGTCCGCCGGATCACGCCGGGACGGGGGGCGTGCTGGACGGATCCCGCCGGGCGCCCCGGCCTGATCCGATCCGGCGGACACCCCCTGGGCGTCCGCCGGCATGCGTCGCAGCGCGGGAGCGGGAGCGTCACCGGGCGCTCCCGCTCCGGCCGGGGATGTCAGAGCGCACCCGTAGAATCGACGCGTGGCTGGGCGGATCAATGACGAGGACGTGAAGGCGGTTCGGGACGCGGTTCCGATCGACGCCGTGGTGTCCGAGTATCTCCAGCTGCGCAACGCGGGCGGCGGGAACCTCAAGGGTCTCTGCCCCTTCCACGACGAGAAGTCGCCGTCCTTCCAGGTCAGCCCGAGCAAGGGGTTCTTCCACTGCTTCGGCTGCCAGGAGGGCGGCGACACCATCACGTTCGTGATGAAGATCGACCACCTCTCCTTCTCGGAGGCGGTCGAGCGTCTCGCCGGACAGGCGGGCATCACCCTGCGCTACGAGGAGGGCGGGTACAACCCCGCCCACCAGCGCGGTGAGCGCATCCGCCTGGTCGAGGCCCACAAGATCGCCGCCGAGTGGTACGCGGAACAGCTCGCGACCTCCCCCGAGGCGGACACCGGCCGGATCTTCCTCGCCGACCGGGGCTTCGACCAGGCCGCGGCCGTCCACTTCGGTGTCGGCTACAGCCCTCAGGGCTGGGACCACCTCACCCGCTTCCTGCGCGGCAAGGGCTTCAGCGACAAGGAGCTCGTCCTCTCCGGTCTGTCCCAGGAGGGCCGCCGCGGCCCCATCGACCGCTTCCGCGGCCGGCTGATGTGGCCCATCCGCGACATCGGCGGGGAGGTCGTCGGCTTCGGCGCCCGCAAGCTCTACGAGGCGGACAACGGCCCCAAGTACCTCAACACCCCCGAGACGGCGATCTACAAGAAGTCCCAGGTCCTCTACGGCATCGACCTGGCCAAGAAGGACATCGCGAAGGCGTCCCGCGCGGTCGTCGTCGAGGGCTACACCGATGTCATGGCCTGCCACCTCGCGGGCGTCACGACCGCCATCGCCACCTGCGGCACCGCCTTCGGCGGCGACCACATCAAGATCCTGCGCCGGCTCCTCATGGACAACGGCAGCGCGCGGGTGATCTTCACCTTCGACGGTGACGCGGCGGGCCAGAAGGCGGCCCTGCGGGCCTTCGAGGACGACCAGAAGTTCGCCGCCGAGACCTACATCGCCATCGCCCCCGACGGCATGGACCCGTGCGACCTGCGCCTGGCCAAGGGCGACGAGGCCGTGGCCGAGCTGGCCGAACCCCGCACCCCGCTCTTCGAGTTCGCCCTCCGTCAGATCGTCGGCCGGTACGACCTGGACACCCCGGCCGGCCGGGCCGGCGCCCTCGACGAGGCCGCCCCGATCGTGGCGCGCATCAAGAACAGCGGCGCCCAGCACGAGGTCGCCGTCCAGCTCGCCGGGATGCTCGGCATCCTCGACACCCAGTTCGTCGTCAAACGGGTCGCCCAGCTGGCCCGCTGGGCCCGCGACCGGGGCGGCAAGGGCCCCGCCCCCGACCGGCAGCAGCCCGGCGGCGCGGGACCGCGGCAGCAGCACGCGCCCGGCGGGACCGGCCCGCGCGGCCCCGCCCTCAACCTCCGCAACGCGGTCTTCGCCACGGAACGCGAACTGCTCAAACTCGCCCTCCAGCGCCCGGAACTGGTCTCCCCGGCCTTCGACGCGTACGGCGTCGACGAGTTCACCGCCGCGCCCTACGCCGCCGTACGCCAGGCGATCATGGACGCGGGCGGCGCGGAGCACGGCGTCCAGGATCCGCAGGAGTATCTGATCCGGGTGCGCGAGGCCGCCCCCGACGACGCGGTCCGCGCCATGGTCACCGAACTCGCCGTCGAGGCGATCATGCTGCACCGGGGCGTCAAGGAGGTCGACGAGACCTACGCGGGCGCCCAGTTGGTCACGGTCCGCCGCCGTGCGGTCGAGCGCCGCATCCGGGACATCACCGGCCGCCTCACCCGCCTCGGCGCCCACGGGGACCCGGCTGAACTGGCCTCCGTGCAGAACGAGTTGTGGGTGCTCCAGCAGTACGACCAGACGCTGCGCACGCACGGAGCGGCGGCGCTGTGAGGCCCGCCGGGGCGGCGCGGACCCGGCCGCAGTAACCGCCGGGTCACCGACCGGACGCAAAAAGTCACCGCACGCCCCTCGTGGGGACGATGTGCCGTACTCCACACTGGGTGGCGGTGCCTGAGTCCTCGGAGCGCGGCCGATCCGTCACCGACGGGTCCCGGACATCCGCGGTTCCGTTCATCGCGTACGGGACGGACAGCGGCGAGGCCGCCGACTCCGCCCCCGAAGCAGCGCTGCCCCACCCCCCGGCAGCGATCATCCTGGAGGTCGCCCCCGTGCAGACCCAGACCCAGACCCTCACCCAGCCCGACGCGGACGTGCTCGTCGCCGTGCCTCCGCGGGGCCGTGTCGCGCACCACCCCGGGACGCCGCCCGAACCCGGCGGAGCGTCCGGCGAGCGCGCCGAGCCCGCCGATCCGGTTGATCCCGTCGGGTCCGTCGGGTCCGTCGGGTCCGTCGGGTCCGTCGAGCCGGTCGAGTCCGCCGAGCCCGCCGATCCGGTCGAGCCCGCCGACCCTGTGGAGACGCCGGCGCCCGTGCGCACCGAGAGCGGGAGCCCGTCCTCGGACCTGTTCCGCCAGTATCTGCGGGAGATCGGCCGCATCCCGCTGCTCACCGCCGCCGAGGAGGTCGAGCTCGCCCGTCGCGTCGAGGCGGGACTCTTCGCCGAGGAGAAGCTGCGCCGCGCCCCCGACCTGGACAGCAGTCTTGCCCATGACCTGGACCGGCTCGTCGTCATGGGCCGGATGGCCAAGCGGCGGCTGATCGAGGCGAATCTGCGGCTCGTCGTCTCCGTCGCCAAGCGGTACGTGGGCCGGGGGCTGACCATGCTGGACCTGGTCCAGGAGGGCAACCTCGGGCTGATCCGGGCGGTCGAGAAGTTCGACTACGCGCGCGGCTACAAGTTCTCCACGTACGCCACCTGGTGGATCCGCCAGGCCATGTCCCGGGCGCTGGCCGATCAGGCCCGCACGATCCGGGTGCCCGTGCATGTGGTCGAGCTCATCAACCGCGTGGTGCGGGTGCAGCGCCGGATGCTCCAGGAGCGCGGGTACGAGCCGACGCCGGGAGAGGTCGCCGCGCACCTGGATCTGCCGCCCGAACGGGTGGGGGAGGTGTTACGGCTGGCGCAGGAGCCGGTGTCGTTGCACGCGCCGGTGGGGGAGGAGGACGATGTCGCGCTCGGTGACCTGATCGAGGACGGGGACGCGGCGAGCCCTGTCGAGTCGGCGGCGTTTCTGCTGCTCCGGGAGCATCTGGAGGCGGTGCTGTCCACGCTGGGCGAGCGGGAGCGGAAGGTCGTGCAGCTGCGCTACGGGCTGATCGACGGGCGGCCGCGGACGCTGGAGGAGATCGGGCGGATCTTCGGTGTGACGCGGGAGCGGATACGGCAGATCGAGTCCAAGACGCTGAACAAGCTGCGGGACCATGCCTTTGCCGATCAGCTGCGGGGGTATCTGGACTGAGTTTCCCCGCCCCCGCCGCCCCTTCCCGTCCCGACCCTGGGGCTCCGCCCCAGACCCCGCTCCTCAAACGCCGGAAGGGCTGACATCAGCCCCTCCACGTCAGTCGACCACCGCCACCGCCTCCGCGAACTGCGCCTTGTAGAGGCGGGCGTACGCGCCGTCCGCCGCCAGCAGCTCCCCGTGTGCGCCCTGTTCCACGATCGCCCCGTCCTCCATGACCAGGATCGTGTCCGCGTCCCGGATCGTCGACAGCCGGTGCGCGATCACGAACGACGTACGCCCGTGCGCCAGCCGCGCCATCGCCCGCTGGATCAGCACCTCCGTACGCGTGTCCACGGAACTCGTCGCCTCGTCCAGGACGAGGATCACCGGGTCCGACAGGAACGCCCGCGCGATGGTGATCAGCTGCTTCTCACCCGCGCTCACCCCGCTGCCCTCGTCGTCGATCACGGTGTCGTACCCGTCGGGCAGGGTGCGGACGAACCGGTCGGCGTGTGCCGCCCGTGCCGCCTCCTCGATCTCCTCCCGGGTGACCTCGCGGGACGCCCCGTACGCGATGTTCTCCGCGATGGTGCCGCCGAACAGCCAGGTGTCCTGGAGCACCATGCCTATTCCGGCGCGCAGTTCGTCCCGGGACATCCGGGCGATGTCCACCCCGTCGAGCGTGATCCGCCCGCCGGACACCTCGTAGAACCGCATCAGCAGATTGACGAGTGTCGTCTTGCCGGCGCCCGTCGGACCGACGATGGCCACCGTGTGGCCCGGTTCCACCGTCAGCGACAGGTCCTCGATCAGCGGCTTCTCGGGGTCGTACCGGAACGACACATGCTCCAGCGCCACCCGTCCGCGCAGCCGCTCCGGCTTCTCGGCCGGGGTGGGGTCGGCCTCCTGCTCCTCGGCGTCCAGCAGTTCGAAGACCCGCTCGGCCGAGGCGACACCGGACTGCACCAGGTTCGCCATCGACGCGAGCTGTGTCAGCGGCATCGAGAACTGCCGGGAGTACTGGATGAACGCCTGCACGTCACCGATGGACAGGGTGCCCGACGCGACCCGCAGGCCGCCGACGACCGCCACCAGCACATAGTTGATGTTCGACACGAAGAACATCAGCGGCTGCATCATGCCGCTGTTGAACTGCGCCCGGAACGCGGCCTCGTAGAGCGCGTCGTTCTCCTCGGCGAACCGCGTCGCCGACTCGTCCTGCCGTCCGAACACCTTCACCAGGGTGTGCCCGGTGTACATCTCCTCGATGTGCGCGTTGAGCGTGCCGGTGCTCCGCCACTGCTGCACGAAGTGCGGCTGCGACCGCTTGCCGACGCGCGTGGCGACGACGAACGACAGCGGCACCGTCACCAGTGCGACCAGCGCCAGGATCCACGAGACGTAGAACATCATCGCGAGCACACCGAGGACCGTGAGCAGCGAGTTGATCAGCTGGCCCATCGACTGCTGGAGCGTCTGCCCGATGTTGTCGATGTCGTTGGTGGCCCGGCTGAGCACCTCACCGCGCTGCCGCCGGTCGAAGTACGACAGCGGCAGCCGCGACAGCTTCGTCTGCACGTCCTCGCGCATCCGGAACATGGTGCGGTTGACGGCCCGGTTCACCAGCCGGGTCGCCACGGCCATCAGCAGACCGGCGAACAGGAACACCGCCAGGGCGAACAGCAGGACGTGACCCACCGCCGTGAAGTCGATGCCCTCGCCGGGGGTGAAGTCGGTGCTGCGGAGCATGTCGGCGACATCGCCCTCGCCCCGCTCCCGCATGGAGTCGAGCACCTGTTCCTTGGTGGCGCCCTCCGGCATGTCGCGTCCGACGATGCCGGCGAAGACCAGGTCGGTGGCCTCGCCGAGGATCTTCGGCCCGATCACGCTGAGCCCCACGCTCAGGACGACACAGGCCAGCAGCCCGTAGATCGTCAGGCGTTCCGGTCCGAACCGGGCGATCAGCCGTTTGCCCGACCCCTTGAAGTCGATCGAGCGCTGGTCGGGGCCGCCCCCGGCCATCATCCGTCCTCCGGGCCCGGCCATCAGGCGGCCTCCGCTTCCGTCAGCTGGGAGAGCACGATCTCCCGGTAGGTCTCGTTGTCCGCCATCAGCTCGTGGTGCCGGCCCGTGCCGACGACCCGGCCCTCGTCCAGGACCACGATCCGGTCGGCGTCCCTGATGGTCGCCACCCGCTGGGCGACGATCACCACGGTCGCCTCGGCCGTCTCCCGGGCGAGAGCCGCCCGCAGGGCCGCGTCGGTGGCGTAGTCCAGGGCGGAGAAGGAGTCGTCGAAGAGGTAGATCTCCGGCCGCTGCACCAGCGTGCGGGCGATCGCGAGGCGCTGGCGCTGACCGCCGGAGACGTTGGTCCCGCCCTGGGCGACGGGGGCGTCGAGGCCGCCTTCCAGCCGCTCCACGAAGTCCTTGCCCTGCGCCACCTCCAGTGCGTGCCACAGTTCCTCGTCGGTGGCGTCGGGATTGCCGTAGCGCAGATTGGTCGCCACCGTGCCGGCGAACAGGTACGGCTTCTGCGGCACCAGACCGACCGTCCTCGCCAGCAGCCGCGGTTCGACGTCCGCCACCGGCACTCCGTCGACGAGGACGTCGCCGCCGGTCGCGTCGAACAGCCGGGGGACCAGCCCGAGCAGCGTGGACTTGCCGCTGCCGGTCGAACCGATCACGGCGGTGACCTCGCCGGGCCGCGCCTCCAGCGAGACCTCCCTGAGCACCGGCTCCTCGGCGCCCGGATAGCGGAAGCCCGCGCCCCTGATCTCCAGATGCCCGTGCCGGCGCAGTTCGGTGACGGGCGCGACGGGCGGCACCACGCTGGAGGAGGTGTCCAGCACCTCGCGGATGCGCTCGGCGCACACCTCGGCGCGCGGCATCTGCATGAACATGAAGGTGGCCATCATCACGGACATGACGATCTGCATCAGATAGGCGAGGAACGCCGTCAGATCACCGATCTGCATCCCGCCGCTGTCGATCCGGTGCGCGCCGAACCACACCACCGCGATCGACGACAGGTTCACCACCGTCATGACCACCGGGAACATCAGCGCGAGCAGATGGCCCGCGCCCAGCGAGACGTCGGTCAGTTCGGTGTTGGACTTCCTGAACCGCCGCTGCTCGTACGCGTCCCGCACGAAGGCGCGGATCACCCGGTTGCCGGTGATCTGCTCGCGCAGCACCCGGTTCACCGTGTCGAGCCGCTGCTGCATGGTCCGGAACAGCGGACGCAGCCTCCGTACGATCAGCGTCACGCAGATCGCCAGCACCGGCACGACCCCGACCAGCACCCCGGACAGCGGGACGTCCAGTCCGAGCGCCATCACGATGCCGCCCACACACATGATCGGTGCCGTCACCATCAGGGTGAACGTCATCAGGGCCAGCATGTGCACCTGCTGGACGTCGTTCGTCGTACGGGTGATCAGCGAGGGCGCCCCGAAGTGACCCACCTCACGCGCGGAGAACGACTGCACGCGGTCGAAGACGGCGGCGCGCACGTCCCGCCCCAGGGCCGCCGCGGTCCGGGCGCCGACGTACACGGCCCCCACATTGCAGACGACCTGGACCAGCGAGATGCCGATCATCAGGGCGCCGTGCCCCAGGATGTAGCCGGTGTTCCCCTCGACGACACCGTTGTCGATGATGTCCGCGTTGAGTGTGGGCAGGTAGAGCGAGGCGCAGGTCTGCAGGAACTGCAGCAGCACCAGAAGGGCGAGGGGTCTCTTGTAGGGCCTGAGGTAGGTCCGCAGGAGTCGTATGAGCACGTGGGATCTCTCGGGTGGTCGGCGGGGGGCGGTTCGGTTGCCCGTGGCCCCTATCGTCGAACACTCCACCCGCGTTACCTCAAGCGAATTAATACGCGCCCTGCCGGGGGTGAAAGCGCGGACGGGAGTCCGGCGACAGCCCCTACGGCCGGAACGCCCCCGGGTGGGTCTGCTCGCGCACCGTCACGTACTGCTGGCGCACCGCCTGTCCCACCGCCAGCTCCTCGCCGGGGTCCAGCACCTGGGCCACGGCGCCCTGCCAGACGGGCGGGTTCCGCGGATCGAGGGTGCCCTGCGACACACCGAGCGCCCATGCCGCCTGCCGGGCGGCGCCGATCGCCGCGTAGTCCGCCGGCTGCGGCACCACCACCTGCGCCCCGAACAGCGAGGGCGCCGCCGACTGCACGGCGGGCAGCTCGGCGGCCGACCCCAGCAGGAAGACCCGCCGCACGTCCACGCCCCGGCCGCGCAGCACGTCCAGCGCGTCCGCGAGGCCGCACAGCATCCCCTCGAACGCGGCCCGCGCCAGATGCTCCGCCTTCATCGACTCGCGCCGCAGCCCCGCCAGCGTCCCGGCGGTGTGCGGCAGGTTCGGGGTGCGCTCGCCCTCCAGATAGGGGAGCAGCACCAGCCCGTGGGAGCCCGGCGTCGACTTCATCGCCAGCTCGGACAGGCTCTCCAGATCGGGTAGCCCCAGCAGCTCCGCGGTCCCGCGCAGGGCCCGTACGGCGTTGAGGGTGGTGACGACGGGCAAGTGCATACCGGTCGCGTCGGCCAGCGAGGTGATCATTCCGTACTGGTCGACGAGCGCCTCGGGATGCACGGCCATCACGGACCCGGACGCGCCGAGCGACACCACGGCGTCGCCGAGACCGATCCCCAGCCCGAAGGCCGCCGCCTGCGTCTCGCCCGTACCGGCGGAGATCAGCAGCCCTTCAGGCGTCGTACCGGCCGCGTCCGCCGGGCCGATCACCTCGGGCAGCATCGCCTGGCGGCCGAGCGCCATCTCCACCAGGTCGGGCCGGTAACCGCCGGTGGCCGCCGCCCAGTAGCCGGTGCCGGACGCGCCACCCCGGTCGGTGGTCCGCCGTACCGGCCGGCCGAGCAGCTGCCACACCAGCCAGTCGTGCGCCTGCAGCAGGATGGCGGTGCGCGCCGCGTTCTCCGGTTCGCTGCGGGCCATCCAGCGCAGCTTGGTCACCGGCTGCGCGGCCCCCGGCACGCTGCCGACGGCCTGCGCCCAGGCCTCGCGGCCGCCCAGCGCGTCGATCAGATCGGCCGCCGCGACCTGGGCGCGCTTGTCCCCGCCGGTCATCGCGGGCCGCACGGTGTTGCCCTGCGCGTCCAGCGGCACCAGCGCGTTGGCCTGCGCGGACACGCCGATGGCCTGCACACCCTCCAGCAGTCCGCCACCAGCGGCCTCGCCCAGGGACAGCAGCCAGGCCTGCGGGTCGATGTCGGACGGACGGCCGCCGCCGGGACCCTGCACCGGATGCGGGGCGTAGCCCTGCCTGACCACGGCTCCGGTGTCCGCGTCACAGACGACGATGCGAGTGAAATCGGGCGCACTGTCCAGCCCGGCGACTATCCCCATGCGCGCAATTTTGCCGCACGCACCCCTCGGGGTGCGGGTGCGGGCGCCGTTGGAGTGACGGCCGGGTACCGCTGCTAGGTGTTACTGGTGCCCCAGTCGTCCTCCGCCGGGCGGTGGTTCGTACGCTCGCGGAGGGCGGAGACCCGCTGGGCGACGGAGTCGGGCATGCGGTCGCCGACCTTGTGGCTCACCGCCTGGTAGGCCTTGTCGGCGAACTCGCGGCCCTGCCGGCCCGCGCTCTCCGCCGTGTTGCGGACCGCGGGATTCTGTGTGAACTGCTGCGCGGACCTCCTCATCTGCTCGTAACGCTCCCGCCCGGCTTTCGTGCCCAGCACGTAACCCAGGACGGCTCCGGCGACGAACGTGAGCCGGTAACGCATGGCGGCCACCTTCCGTTGTTCTGGTCTGCTCAGGTCTCCGGTGCGGCGACAGCGCCGAGGAGTACCGATTGGCGGAGCACCCCCCTGCTTGCGCTAATGTATGTGTCGCAGCGAGCGCGCGCCCCCTGGCGGATACCCAGGTGGATGCGTTCGATGCAACGAGGCATTCCTCCGTAGCTCAATTGGCAGAGCAGCCGGCTGTTAACCGGCAGGTTACTGGTTCGAGTCCAGTCGGGGGAGCTCGGTCCCCTGTAGCTCAATTGGCAGAGCAGCCGGCTGTTAACCGGCAGGTTACTGGTTCGAGTCCAGTCGGGGGAGCATGCTGAACAAGGACCCCTCAGGGGTCCTTTTTCATGTCCGGGGGAACCGCGCGGGCCTCGGCGAAGTCTCCATGGTCACGAGGCAGCCGTACGCAGCCGACCACCCGAAGCAGGAGATCGTATGAGCGGCTATGCTGCGGCAGACGGCGCGCACACATGTACGCGACACGCCGTGATGGGGCGGTAGCTCAGCCGGTTAGAGCAGCGGACTCATAATCCGTCGGCCGTGGGTTCGAGTCCCACCCGCCCCACTGCGCAGGCTTCTGACGCGTAAATAGCAGCAGGTCAGGGTGGGTGTGGGCAGGTCTGAGTGCCCGGTGGCCGTGGCGGTCGCCGGGTGTCCTGGCTCTGGCTGGTCAGGCCGTGCCTTGCATCGGGTTGAGGGTGACGGTGTAGCCGAGCTGGTTGAGCGCGTTGACCGCGCGGCGGGTGGCGCGTTCGGGGTCGCGCTGGGCGAAGTAGGTGCCGCCCAGTCGTTTGTAGCGGGCCTGCAGGTAGGTGTCCTTGGTTCTCACCGCGCCGAAAGCGGCGAGGCCGAGGGCGCCTTTGAGGTAGGGGTTGCCGGGGCGGACCTTGGCGCTCTTGGTGCGGCCGGCGGACTCGTGATGGCCGGGACAGACGCCGGACCAGGAGGCGAGGTGCTTGGCGGAGGCGAACCGGCTCATGTCGCCGCCGGTCTCCGCAATGATCACCTCGGCGACGGCCTGGTTGATTCCGGGGATGGTGTCCAGGAGGTCGAGGGCGGGACGAAAGGGGGCCATCGACTCTTCGATCCGCGTATCGAGCTGCCGGATCGCGTCGGTGAGCTGGTCGTAGTGGTCCAGGTGAAGCCGGGTGAGGAACGCGTGGTGTTCGCGGAAGCGTCCGGTCAGCGCCTCGGTGAGTTCGGGGATCTTGTTGCGGAGCTTGCGCTTGGCCAGCTGGGCGAGGTGTTGCGGGTCGCGTTCCCCGGCGATGAGGTCTTCGAGCATGGCCCGGCCGGAGACGCCCATGATGTCGGATGCGACTGCGGCCAGTTTGATGCCGGTGTCCTCCAGCAGCTTCTCCAGGCGCTGGACGATCTGGCCGCGTTCGCGGGTCATCTGGGTGCGGGAGCGGGTCAGGTCCCGCAGTTCGCGTACCGGTTGGTCGGGCACGAACGAGGCACGGACCAGGCCGTGGGCGCCTAGCTGGGCCAGCCAGGCCGCGTCCGAGACGTCCGTCTTGCGGCCGGGCAGGTTCTTGGCGTGCCGCGCGTTGACCAGGATCACGTTCAACTCGTCGGCCAGCAGGTAGTAGAAGGGCTTCCAGTAGTCCGATGTCGCCTCGATCACTACCAGGGTGACGTCGGCGGTGATCAGGTGTTCTCGTAGGGCGAGCACCGCGTTCGTCGTCGAGCCCCAGGTCGTGGTCTCGGTGGTGAACGACCCCCGCCGCTTCGTGCTTGGGGTGCGGACGCACGCTTTGGCGTCCTTCTTGCTGATGTCGACACCGGCGCAGCGTTCGTGCAGTACGTCCATGTCGCGCTCCCTCCCTCAACGGCCGAGCGGTACGCCGTTCCGGGAGGGCCAGGGTGAATCAGGGATTCTGACGCACGTGCTCACAGCAACACTCCACGGTTCCCGTGGACGGCCCTCGGCACCATGCTGACCTGCGAGCTCGCGGGCATCACAGAGACCTCGGTTTCGGCCGGAACGAACTCCTCCAGCGTCCCGGACCGGTATCAGCCCACGTCAGGGCAGACAGAAGCATCCTCGGCGCGCGCCACGGGATTTACCACGCCCCCGGCGCGCACCGAAGGTGCGCCGCGTTGCTGACCTGCGGAAACGTCTCCTCTGAGGTGTCGGAACGTCAACTCGGGCTCATCGGACTGAATCCGCTGCTCGCGAGTTCGACGGCGGGCGGCGGGTGGCGGTAGGCATTGCGCTGACCTGCGTGAATGCGCCGGAGCGTGGTGGGGGAGGAGCCCAAGAGCGGCCTCAGCGAGGAGCCGGAGGCGTCATTGAGGACGCTGTGAGGACGCAGGTACCGTGAAGTCTGCCTTCGAGGTCACCTCAAGGCAGCGTGCACGGTGCGGGCTCAGTGCTATGGCTGCCTGGCACCAATCCGAAGTGCCCGTCCTCGGCTACCCGGGACCGAGAGCAAGGGGTCACGAGCGAGGTTGACGAACGGTACGGGCCGCGGGTGAGTTCCCTGGTTGGCCAGTCATTCCCGTGGCTCGTGCGCTCGGGCTTCGGCTGAGTCGTCGTCAGGCCGTTGCCGCGGGCGACCCCGTTCCTCATCGGCGACTGTGCGGCTGTGGAGGCTCTACTGCCTGAGGTCGATCGTGCGGACCGGCTGTCCCGTGGTGCGGGCGATGGTGTCGAAGTCGCGGTCGTAGTGGAGCAGTGTGAGCCCCGCTTCCTCGGCGGCGGCAGCCACTAGGAGGTCGACGGGGCCCGCGCTGCGGTGCTCACCCTTGGCGGTCAGCTGTTCCTGGACGACGCGGGAGCGGCGGTAGACGCCGTCCGGCATGGGGCACCAGACGTAGTGGGCGTCGAGCGCCGCCTTCACACGCGTACGGTCTGCGGCCGAACGGGCTGAGTAGAGGACCTCGAGTTCGGTGAGGTCGCAGATCGCGACGAGGCCGGCGCCGATCCTGTCATCCCAGTCGGTCGTGTTCTGGCGGAGCAGGACGCGGGCGAGCGCGGAGGTGTCGATGAGGTAATCGGCGACGGTCACTCATGCGCTCCGGTGTCGGAGGCGGCGTCGGCTGTGCTCGTGGGGCGGTATTTGCTCTTGTCCAGGAGAAGGTCCATGTCCAGCGCGCCGTCGGTCACCAGCTCGCGGGCTTCGTCGAGCGCGCGCAGACGCCGGTAACGGGCCGTGACTTCCCGCAGGGCGGTGTTGATCGTCTCGCGCTTGGTGGTGGTGCCGAGTTCCTTGGCCGCTTCTTCCAAGGCATCGTCGTCGAGGTCGATCACGGTACGACTCATGGGTGCCCTCCTGTGTATATCAACTGGAGTATACCAAGATACAAGATCTTTTGTATATGGTCCGCGGTGGAAGGCAGCAGAGGTCCTGGCCTCAACGCGTCCTTGCCGGCCAGCAGCAAGGACATGCCGTACGCGGCCACGGTGAGGGCGGCGCCGAGCGCGGCCCGGTGCCACGCTCGGACCACACCACGACCGCCCCCAGGAATCGTCTCGCCTCGATCATGCCCCGACAGCCACGAGCCGCGCCCGAGGCCGCCCTTCCCGAAGGCGTGCCGCCATGAAACACCGACCACGTCCGCGGCGACGGTGCCCTGCAACCGCAGGAGGGCAGGTGCCGCTGTCAGACCCGGGTGGCAGCATCACCGAAGTGAACACCCTGAGGCGTCGTCAACTCACCTCCGCAGCAAACGAAGAGGAGCATTCCCCTTGCGACTGCATCGCGTAACGCCCGGCATTGCCGCGGGCATCCTCGCCCCGGCCCTCCTGCTCGCCACCCCGTCCTTCGCCGCCACGGCGGCACCGACCGCGGTGACGGCGCTCGCGGTGTCCTCGTCCGCGGACGAGCCGGACGCCGACGACCAGAGGGTGGCCATACTCCGGATCCTCGCCGACCCGGACAGCGGCCGGCGTGTGACACGAGAAGCCAACGCCCTCCTGGACGCCAACGACCCCGAGGCGATGCGCGCCTGGCTGGAGACCGGCTACCGGATCGCCCAGGCCGAGGACGACCGCGTCGCCATCGCCCGCGTCCTCGCCGACCCGTCCATCAGCCCGGCCCTGCGCGCGGCAGCCAACGCCGCCCTCGACGACGACACACCCGAAGCACTGCGCCACTTCCTGGAAGCCGGCAGGTACCAGGTGGCCTGACCGGCACGGCGCCGCACCACAGCGCGTCGCCCGGGTGGCCTCCCCTGCCTCACGCCCGGTCGCCGGAACGCCGAGAATCCGGGCCGGGCCGCCTGCACCTCTGTGTGCCGGCGGCCCCGCCCGGCAGGCCCTGTGGCGGCTCGGCGCCCTCCGCAGAGCTCTGTGTTCTCGCCGCCTGGTGCGGCATGGGCCACTGACACCTCCGACAGCAGAAAGCACATTCTTCGATGACCACACAACTCCTACGCACCGAGCGCAGCGGTCCGCAGACCGCTTCCGTCGTGACCGACCTGCCGTTCAAGCCTCAGCTCGTCAAAGCGGTGTTCAGGGACGTGACCTCGCTGCACGTCTCCCGGCCGGCCGTGTGGGCCGCCGCGTCGGTGACGCGGACCGTGCTGACGGAGATCATCGACGGCGCGAGAAGCGCGGCGGCCGAGGAAGCCAGGACGAGGCTGATTCCCAAGGACCTCATCTCGGCGATCGACCGGAACGTCGAGGTGGAGGTGGGATCGGCGTGGTATCTGCACAGCCCGACCTTCCACGGCCTGATGGGCGAGGTGCGCAACGCCGATGGTGCGCTCGTGTCTCTTCGTGAGCGCCGCGGGGCGCGTACACCGAGTGGTGTGGCTGGCGCCCACCGGTTCGAGGCGGGGGTGAGAAGGCTGCTGGGGAGCCGGGGGGTGAGGGCGGTCCCGGCGATGGTCCGTGACCTGGACGGAATCGCGAGCGTGTTCCTGACGGCCCTGGCCCGGGACGCGGCCAAGGCCGTCCGCGAGGGCGGGGTCAAGCGGTTCGGGACGGCCACTCTGGTGGTGCCGGGCGAGCCGGCCCCGGCCCCGCTGCTCAAGGACCCCCTCCTCGCCCTGTCCACCCGCCGCGGGGACGGGCGGACTGTCGGCGGGAACGACGTCCTGGCCGCCGTCACGATGCAACTGTTCGGCGTTCTCAGACAACGCGCCATCACCGAGGCAGCCGAGATGACACGGAACACCTCGGCCAACTGATCGGGCCCGCCCCTGCGCTCTGCCCACTGCGCACGATTCCCACGTGTGCGGCTCCCGGAATCCGCCGCCCGCATTGGGCTCCGGTCGGCTCGCGAGAACGGGCTCGTCGCATGGGCGCGGACCGCCGGCCGCAGGCACCCCACGGGGAAGACCTCCCGTAAATGGCCGTGTGAGGACGCGTTGAGGACACAAGGACAGGAACAGACCGACAAAGATCAGCTGATCCCAACGCTGAAGAGCGCGTCTCACCTGCAAGAACGCCTTGGATCGGCGTAGAGACGCAAGGACCGCCAAGATCCTCAAAGGACTCATAATCCGTCGGCCGTGGGTTCGAGTCCCACCCGCCCCACCTTAGTAGTGCCCTGACTTGCGCAAACGTTCCTCGTGGGCTGTTGGAGCGTCAACTTTCGCTCAACGGACTGAATCCGCTGCTCACGTCTTTGGGGTGCGGCGCTGGTTGGGGGGCCTCCGACCTCTCTGACCTGCGGCGGAGTAGGCGGTCAAGGTTGTCGCCGACTTCCGGGATGGCTGTCCTAAGGCTCGATATCAAGATCCAGGGGTCGAGCAGGGGCCAGGACGGCGCCGACGTGTCCACCTCGGCGGTGTTTCCGGGCTGGTTCGTTTGTCCCATTTGCGTGTGTGGGTATGGAGCTGCCGTCCACAGCGCGGCCAGTCGAGTACCGGGCCAGTAGCGGAGGCGGCGCGGATGCCGATACGTCCGGTGCGCAGGCCGAGGGACAAGGAAACAGCCCGAAGAGTTCTGCCTCAGCGACGACAGCGCCCGCCACATCCCCTGTCTCGGCCCTCCACTGTGCGAGATTGTGGCGAGTGGTCAGCGTGTCGGGGTGGTCCGGGCCGAGGCCGGGCCCAGTTCCAGCCCCAGCCGCGCCTCAACTCCTTCGCGGACAAGCTCTCCGCGCGGGCCCTCGCGACGGACTCCAGCACTGCCCGGCCAAACGTGGGGACGATTCTTGCCTTCGGGGTGTGTCGTCGAGCTCGGAGGTGACTGCGAGAACCGCAGCAGCCACTCCCATTATGACCTCAGTGGTGTATGCTGTCAGTGTAATAAAGTGCAGATGGGGGACGCGTGTATGGCCTGGAAGATTGTCGTGGTCGAGCCAGCTCTTTCGTGGCTTCACGGCCTGCGCCGTACTGACCGCGACACCCTGATTCAGGTCATCCAGGCTGTCACTGCCCTTCAGGAGGAAGGTCCCGCGCTGGGTCGGCCTCTGGTGGACACGATCAAGGGCTCTGTGCTGTCGAACCTCAAGGAACTCCGCCCCGGCTCGGCAGGGGCCACGGAAGTGCGGTTGCTGTTCGTGTTCGATCCGGACCGCCAGGCCGTGATCCTGGTGGGCGGTGACAAGGCGGGCAACTGGTCCGGCTGGTACCGCGTCGCGGTGCCCCAGGCGGAGCAGGCGTACGCGGAGCATCTGAAACGAATCGATGGAGAGGACGGGGCACGATGACTGATCACCTCAAGGACCCGCAGGCCGTCTCCTGGGGAGACCTGGCCGAGGAATTCGCCTTCACCGATGCCGAAAAGGATCAGATCCAGAAGGGGGCTCAGGCGATGGTCCTGGCCTCTCGTGTGCACCGCCTCGCCGAGTTGCGGAAGCGGCAGCACACCACGCAGGTCCAGGTTGCCGAAGCCATGGGTGTCACCCAGGCCCGCGTCTCACGCATCGAGAAGGGTCAACTGGAGCGCAGCGAGGTCGACACCCTCGCTGCCTATGTCAAGGCGCTCGGCGGCAAGCTGAAGATCGTCGCTGACTTCGGTGATGAGACCTACGTCCTCGGCTGACGCGATCGACAGGCTGAGACCCAGGCCATGCGCAGTCCGATGGGCAGGATCGCCTCTTGATGTCAGGGGTGATGCTCCACCCCGGTACCTGGGATGGAGCAGCATCGCGTCGGTAAGGGACTCCGCTGTGCGAAGGTTCCATGCCCCTCGGCTGAGCTGGGCGGACGCGGCTGTTGCTGTGGTAAGCGTCGGCCTCGAAGACCGTCAGGGGCCATTGAGGGGCCACAAGGACAGAAACACATCGATAAGCACCACACAGGACTGACACTGATCAGCGCGTCTGACCTGGGGAAACGTCAAAGATGAGCGTTGATCGGCAAGGGTCGCCAAGATCCCCAAGGGACTCATAATCCGTCGGCCGTGGGTTCGAGTCCCACCCGCCCCACCAGGCAGACCGCGGGCCCGCGCAGGGCTCAACGGGCCTTTCGCCCGCCGCAGCGGGCCAGCGCCTCCGCGACCTCGTGTGTACGCGGGTGATCGCTGCCCTGGACGCGGATCATGTCGGCCGGCAGCGAGGTGAGCAGGGTGGCCGCCGCGTCGTTTTCGCCCGGCAGTTCCAGGAGTTCGGCGCGTTGCTGGCGGGTCCGCAGCGCACGGGGGTGATCGGCGCCGAGCACGCTCTCGATGCGGGGCTGGAGTGTGGCCAACTCCGCGAGCGCCATGGCCGGTTCGCCGGCCTGGCCGCGCCAGAAGTTCAGATTGACGCGGTGGGTGAGGGTGGTCGGGTGGTCGACGCCGAGCGCGCGCTCGGCGTCCCCGGCCGCGGCGGTGAACTCCTCGACCGCGCGTTCGCGGCCGGTCGCGGTCGGCACGTGGGTGCGGCGGGCCCGTACGGGAACAGCCCCGGAGTCGCCGCTGCCCGCGCGGAGGCCGGGAAACCCTCGCTCCGGTCGGGACCGCGGCTCGTCGTCGAGGCCGTCAGCCGGACCCAGGCGTATCCGCATCCGAAGGGGATCTCAGCCCCGCTCCGCGTTGTCGTCGGACGGGTCGGTGGCGTCCGCCGGGTCGCGTTCGCCCTCGGCCTGGGAGGGGGTGGTGTGCGGGATGTCGGGGACGGTCCACTCGGCGTCGTCCCGGTCGCCCTCGGCCTGGGAAGGAGTGTGGTCGCTCATCGTGCCGCCTCCTGATCGCGCCGGTCGTGCCCGGCGGGTACCCGGCGCGGGCGGACTCACCCTGCCGGGCGGCGGGCCGGTATACGGGCCTACGCGCCGAGTCCGGGGCGGCGGGCCAGTGCCCGGGACAGCGCGGTGCGGACCTCCTCGGGCGGGGGAGTGCCCTCCGCCTCCGCGCAAGCGGTGAGAGCCTCCGCGACGTCGCGGAGTTTGGTGTTGGACAGCTGGGACGCCTCGCGCAGGATGTGCCAGGCCTCGTCCGAGGTGCAGCCGTACGTCGCCATCAGGATGCCGCGGGCCTGGTCGATCACCGGGCGGGAGGCGATCGCCTGCCGGAGCTGCTCGACCTCCTCCTGGAGCAGCCGCAGCCGCTCCTCGCGCTCCCGCGCCACCGCCGAGGCGACCGGCGACGGTATGCCCTCCGGGGCGGGGGAACGCAACGGGTCCGTGGTGTCCAGGCCGGCCAGCTCCAGGATGCGGCGCGGCTGCCCGTTCCAGCCGGTGGCCGTCACCGGCACCGACCGCCGCCTGCCGTGGTCGCGCAGGACCTCGAGGAAGTCCAGCGCCGCCGTGTCCATGAAGTACACGCCGCTCATGTCCAGATCGATCCGGGCGGTGCCGGAGGGCAGCTGGTCCAGTTTCTCGGAGAGGGCCTGGGCGCTGCCCCGGACCAGTTCGCCGCTCGGGGCGAGCAGCGCCCGGTCCGCGTCCATACGACCGCCGATGACCAAGGTGTCCGTCCTTCCCGGGAGAGGGGTGATGCCGCGGAGGCCGTGTCACCGCCTGGTCGGTGCGCGGGGCATCGCCGGGGCTTCGGGGTGGGTCCGGCCGGCACCGGAGCGGTAGGCTGCGCACGGTCCCGGCCGCGCTGCCGGTGCGCCTGCCCACCTTGCGGCGTACTACACACCGCGGCGGGGAATGGCCGGGAACCGGTGCGGGTAGGCGCGCTCCCGGGAGCGTGGGGAGACGGGTCGTGGGCAGTAGTCATCGGACGTCGTACGGAACCGGAGGCCCGGGGCCGTCCCTGACGGTGCGCCCGCTGGAGGGATGCCGGGGGATCCGCGCGGCCGGGGAGATCGGTCTGGCCACGCACCCGATCTGGGAAGGCGTACTGGAGCAGGCCGTGCGCGAAGGTGAGGACGTGTACTACCTGGAACTGTCCGAGGTGACGTTCGTCGACGTCGCGGGAGCCGGCGCGCTCGCGGCCGCCGCCGGGCGGCTCGGCGACGGACGCCGGCTCGTGGTGCGCCGGCCGCCGCCCGCTCTGCGCAGGGTCCTGGAGACGTTCTGGCCCGGCCTGCGGGCGGTCGAGGTGTCGATGTCATGAGGAGTACCGCGGCCGGCGCGCCCCTGGAACCCCCCTTCGATCCCTTCGATCCCTTCGATCCCTTCGTCCACCCCGCTCTGTTCTACGGGGACGACCAGGAGTACCTGGACGGCGTCGTCCCTTTCGTCCGCGAGGGCCTTGCGGCCGGCGAACCCGTGGCGGTCGCCGTGCCCGGTGACCGGCTGCGGCTGGTCCGGGACGCGCTCGGCGCCGACGCGGAGCGGCTCCGGCTCCTGGACATGCGGGAGGCCGGACGCAACCCCGGCCGGATCATCCCCGGCGTGCTGCGCGCCTTCGCCGACGCCTGCCCGGACGGGCGCCGGGTGCGGATCGTCGGCGAGCCGATCTGGGCGGGCCGCTCCGTGAGCGAGTACCCGGCCTGCGTCCAGCACGAGGCACTGATCAACAGGGCGTTCCAGGGCCGTACGGCGACCGTTCTGTGCCCCTACGACGCCGCGCGGCTGCCCGCGCACGTCATCGAGGACGCCCACGCCACCCACCCCAGCGTCATCACCGGCGGCTCCCGCTCGCGGCGGCCCAGCGAGCACTACGCCCCCGACGCGGTCCTCGCCCGCTGCAACGAGCCGCTGCCGCTGGTGGCGGACGCCATGACCTTCCCGTTCGTGGACGACTCGCTGCCCGGTGCCCGGTACGCCGCCACCGACGAGGGACGGCGGCTCGGCCTCACCGGTGTCGCCCTGGAGGACCTGGCGCTCGCCACGGCCGAGCTGACCACCAACAGCGTGCTGCACGGCGGGGGGTCGGGGGTGCTGCGGGTCTGGGGCGAGGAGGGCCGGGTGCTGTGCGAGGTCCGGGACCGCGGGCGGTTCACCGACCCGCTCGCCGGACGTCGGCCCGCCTCCCGTGACCAGCGCGGCGGGCGGGGGCTGCTGATGGTCAACCTGCTCGCCGACCTGGTACGGGTGCACACCGGCGACGAGGGCACCACGATCCGCTGCTGGTTCTCCCGCTGACGGCGCCCCGCACGGCTCAGGCGCCCCGTGCGGCTCAGGCGCCCCGTGCGGCTCAGGCGCCCCGTGCGGCTCAGGCCCTCAGCGGATCCAGCACCATCGGCGCGATCCTGCCCTCCAGCATCGCGCCCAGCCCCTCCACGGCACACAGTTCCGGGCGCTCGGCGATGTGCACCGGCATGCCCGTGGCCTGACGCAGCAACTGGTCCAGGCCCGGCAGCAGGGCGCTCCCGCCGACCATCATGATGCCGCGGTCGACGAGGTCGGCGACGAGATCGGGCGGGCACTCGCGCAGCACCCTGCCGATGCCGTCGAGGATGGCGGTGAGGGGGGTCTGGATGGCCTGCCGCACGGCGGCCGTGTCGACCGTCACAGTCCGGGCCAGGCCGGTGGCGACGTCCCGGCCGTGGATCTCCGTCGACTCCGGGCCCTGCGCGGTGAGCCCGTTGCCGGACAGTGCGAGCTGCAGGGGCCGTACGGACTGGCTCGGCAGCATCAGCTCGTGATGATGACGCAGGTGCTGCACGATCGCGTTGTCCACCGCCTCACCGCCGACGGGAATGCGCTGCGCCTTCACGATCGCCCCCAGCGACAGCACCGCCACCTGGGTCGCGGCCGCACCGCACACCATGATCATGGTCGCCTCGGGCTGTTCCACCGGCAGACCGCAGCCGACGGCGGCGACGATCAGCGTGTCCACCAGCTCCACCCGGCGGGCACCGAGACCGACCAGCGTCTCGATCGCGGCGCGCTGGGCGAGCGGGTCGGCGTCGTGCGGGGTGCAGGCCGCGGCCCGCAGCCGGGGCTTGCGGCGCAGCGCGCGGCGGGTCCGGTCGCCGATCAGCTGCCGCAGCATGCGCTGCGCCATCTCGATGTCGACGACCGTGCCACCGGTCACGGGCCGCACGACCCGGATGAAGCCCGGAGTGCGGCCGGTCATCTTCTCCGCGAACTCGCCGACCGCGATCAGTGCGCCCGTACGGGTGTTCACGGCGGCGACGGACGGCTGGTCGACGACGATCCCGGCACCCTTGACGTACACCCTGGTGCGGGCCGCCCCCAGATCGACGGCGAAGTGGCAGCGGCGCAGCTGCTCCAGACTTGCGGTCACGGCAGACCCTCCCGAGTGCGGCCCGACGGCCCGCCGGGCGGCGGACCTCTCTGGCATCGTGCGTGCCGGGCGGGGGCGCCCGCCTTTCCTGGGGGGCCGGGTGGGGGGCCGCCGAACGGGGCCCACCCGCCCACGGGTGGCCCTCCGGCCGTCCGCGTCCGCCGCGGGGGGGGGGGGGGGGGGGGGGGGGGGGGCCGCGCCCCCCCCCCCCCCCCCCCCCCCCCCGGGGGGTGAGGGCCCCGGTGTCGATCAGGCGGCGGGCACGGACGGCGAGTTGGCGGC
>NZ_JBITRU010000025.1:0-19571 GCF_044540255.1 Streptomyces sp. NPDC086080 | reverse complement strand
CCCCCGGCCCCGGGGCCCCCCGCCCCCCCCCCCCCCCCCCCCCCCCCCCCCCCCCCCCCCCCCCCCCCCCCCCCCCCCCCCCCCCCCCCCGCCGGCCCCCCCCCCCCCCCCCGGCTGAGTCCGACGGCCGGACGCCGCCCCACCGACGACGGCGACGGCAGCCCCGGGCTCCCGCGGTCGGCCGTCGCCGGACGACGTCGGCGCCCGCCCCCAGCGTGGCCCAGCCGCCACCGGTCGTCGGGTCCCGCAGCACCGCGATCTGCGGCAGCCCGGCCGCTCGGGTCAGTGCCGACTCCCGGGCCACCCGCTGGAGCTGGGTGAGCGCGAGCATGCCCTCCTGCATCCGGCTGCCGCCGGTGGCGATCAGCGGCACCACGGGCAGCCGGTGCGCGCGGGCATGGACGTACGCCGCCTCCAGACGGTCACCGGTGCGTTCACCGAGGGAGCCGCCGAGGAAGCCGAACTCGAACGCGACGACGACCGCCTCGGTGCCCTCGATCCGTGCCGTGCCGCAGATCACCGACTCCCGCTCACCGGTGCGCTCGGCGGCGCGGGCGCGGGTGGCGTCGTAACCGGGCCAGCCGAGTGGACCGTCCGGGGCGGACTCCCGTATGAAGTGAGGAGGGTCGGTGAACTCGTCGAACTCGTCGGCGACGGCGGCAACGGCCTCGCGGGCGGAGAGACGGTCAGTCACGCGTCAGCGCCCGCTTCATGATCTTGCCCATGTCGTTGCGGGGCAGGACCTCGAGATGGTGGACGACACGCGGCCGCTTGTGCGGCGCGAGGCGCCCGGCGACATGGTCGGCCAACTCTCCGAGCCCGGGCGGGGACTGCGGATCCACCGGCACCACCCATGCCACGATCCGCTCACCCAGATCGGCGTCCGGCTCCCCGGTCACCGCCGCCTCCCGGACCCCCGGATGCTCCAGCAGCGCGTTCTCGATCTCACCCGCGCCGATCTTGTAGCCGCCGCTCTTGATCAGGTCGGTGGCCTTGCGGCCGACGATGCGGACATAGCCGTCGGGGTCGCGCACCGCCATGTCCCCGGTACGGAACCAGCCGTCGGCGGTGAACGCGGCGGCCGTGGCGTCCGGCCTGCCCAGGTACTCGGTGAACAGGTTCGGCCCGCGCACCTGGATCTCACCGACCGTCTCACCGTCGTACGACGCCACCGGCGACCCGTCCTCCTCCACCAGCCGCAGCTCCACCCCCGGCAGCGGCACGCCCACCGTGCCGGGGCGGGCCTCACCGTCCGCGCGGACACTGGTGTTCATCAGCGTCTCCGTCATGCCGTACCGCTCGACGACCCGCCGCCCGGTCGCCGCCGCGATCCGCTCGTGGTCGTGCACGGGCAGCGCGGCGGAACCCGACACCAGCAGCCGTGCCCCGGCCAGCGCCTTGGCCAGCTCGGGCTCGGTGGGCAGCGCCTCCGCCACCCGGTGGTACATGGTCGGCACGCCGAACAGCATGGTCGCGCCGCCGTTCAGCTCGCGCGCCACGCCCTCGGTGGTGAACCTGCCGAGGTGGCGCACGGAGCCGCCGCGGCGCAGCGGGCCGAGCGTGCCGAGGACGAGGCCGTGCACATGGAAGAGCGGAAGCCCGTGCACCAGGACGTCGTCGCCGGTCCACTGCCAGGCGTCGGCGAGGGCGTCCAGGGTGGTGGCGATCGCGCGGCGGGGGATGACGGCGCCCTTGGGCGGGCCGGTGGTGCCGGAGGTGTAGACGATCAGGGCGGGGTCCTCCGGGTTCCGCGCGCGGTCGTCGGGGAGCGCGCCTCTCGCCGCCGGGTCCACGTCGACGCGGGGCAGACCGGACAGTGGCGCGGGAAGCGGTGCGCCGGGGGCGGTGAGCAGCAGGTCCGGGGCGCTGTCGGTCAGGATGTGTCCGAGTTCCTTCTCGCCCGACTTCGGGTTGAGCGGCACGACGGCCATCCCGGTGAGCAGCGCCGCGGTGACCGCGACGGCGGTTTCCATGGTCGGCGTGGCCCAGACGGCGACCCGGCGCGCCCGTCCCAGGCCCTCGGCGACCGCGCCGGCCGCGGCGGCGAGTTCCGCGTACGTGAGGGAGTGCTCGCCGAAGCGGAGGGCGGGCCGGTCGGTGGCGGGCGGGGCGTCGGTCAGGGCGGGAAAGAGAGAGGACACGCGTCGTACTCCTTGGCTCGCTGGTGTTCGAGGACGGTCGGTACCCGGGGGTCCAGGGTGCCCTACGCGTGCGCGGGGCTTGGTGCGGGTGCGGGTGCGGGTGCGGGTGTGCGTGGGCGGATGGCCGGCCGGGGTTGGGGTGGGCCGGGGGGTGGTTGCGCTGCCCGGCGTTTGCGGGGGTGCCGTCGCGCCCACCCGTGCCGCCCCAGCGGCACGACTGCCCGCGGAGGCGGAGGCGGGGGCGGGGATGCCGTCGCGCCACCCGTGCCGCCCCAGCGGTGCGGGTGCCTGCGGAGGGCGGGGACCCGCGGGAGCGGCGCGGGTGCCTGCGGAGGGCGGAGGGCTTACGTGGAGCGGGGGGCGCCCCGGCGGTGCGGGTGCCCGCGGGAGTGGTGGGAGGGCGGAAGCGGTGTCGGAGGCAGGGGGATACGGCTGGGCCGCGGGGCCGGTGCTCCGGGAGGCGGGGCTGTTAGCCTGCCGGTCGGTCAGTTGTTCGTATGAGGAGTGAGTCGCCGTGCCCCGTATCGCGCTCGTGACCTGCGCACCCGGCCCCGGCATCGCCGAGGACCGGGATCTCCCGGGGCTGGTCCGGGCGCTGGAGGAGGCCGGGGCCGAGGCGTCCGCCGAGGTGTGGGACGACGGCGAGGTGGACTGGGCGGGCTTCGATCTCGTCGTGATCCGCTCGACCTGGGACTACAGCTGGCGGGCGGCGGAGTTCACCGCGTGGGCCGAGCGGTGCGCCGCGGTGACCCGGCTGGCCAATCCGGCGGACGTGGTGCGGTGGAACGCCGACAAGCGCTACCTCGGCGATCTCGCCGCCGCCGGCGTGCCGGTGGTGGACACCCGGTACATCGGGGCGGGCGACCCGCTCGACCTCCCCGACGACCACGAGTACGTCGTCAAGCCCTCGTCCGGCGCCGGCGCCCGGTTCGCCGCCCGCTACACGCCCGACGAGCACGACACGGCCGTACGGCACCTGCGGCGCCTGCACGCCGAGGGGTTCACCGCGATGGTGCAGCCCTATGTGCGCGGCATCGACACCGCCGGTGAGCGGGCGATGCAGTTCTTCGGGGGGAACCTGCTGCACGTGAGCCGCAAGGGGCCCGTCCTCGCCCCCGGTACGCCCTACGACCGGCGCAAGGTCGCCCACCCCGGGCTGACCGACTGGACCCCGACCCTCGTCGACACCGCCACCGCCCGGAAGGCGCTGGCCTCCGTGCCGGGCAGGCCCGAACTGCTGTACGCGCGGGTCGACCTCGTGGACGGGGAGGACGGCAGCCCGCAGGTGATGGAGCTGGAACTCGTCGAACCGAACCTGTTCCTGTGGCTGCACCCGGAGTCGGTGCCGCGCGTGGTCGACGAGATCCTCAAGGCCGCGGGCCGCTGACCGCCGTACGCTGCAGCAGCCCCCACGTGAACTCCGCGACCACCTCGCGCCGCACCCCGGCCGCGTCCGGGGCGGTGAAGGCGAGCCCCCACCGGGTGGGGGCGGTGCCCTCCAGAGGGCGGGCGGGTGCGAAGGCGCGGGCGGCCTCGTCCACCGTGCAGGACCAGGGGGTGAGGTCCTCCACCGTGCGCAGGGCGGGCGGTTCGGCGCCCGGCGCGCGCACCAGCCACGCGTTCCACACCGCGCCGCCCGCCGCCGGGGTCAGCACCTCGAAGCGCAGGGCGGGCCAGAGCGGAAGCGGCCACTGCCACGCCTCGCAGTCCAGGTCGCCGATCCTGCGCGGGGTGCGCGACTCCGGCTCACCGAGCACGGACCGGTACCGCGAGAGGGCGGAGCGGGAGCGTGGCGAGCGGACCATGGCCTGCCAGCGCCTGTTGGCCTCGCGCTGGTCCGCGAGGGAGGCGCCCAGCTCGCGCCGGGCGTCCTCCGCCGGGCCGGGGTTGTGATCGGCCATACGGCGCAGCAGCACGAGCTGGAAGTCGCGCGGCGTGAACGGGCTAGGGATTCCCTTGGCGGGGCGTTGTCCGGTGGGCACGGGAACCATCGTCGCCCACCGGGGGTTCCCCGGGACGGCGGCCGTCCGGGAGGAACAGCACGGAGTTGATGTAGCGCGGGCCCCGGAGCGCGTCATGGGGCAGTACCCGGCGCAGCAGGCCGTGGGTGACGACGTACGCGTTGCGCCGCTGGTGGGACTCCAGCGGGAAGCGGGACAGCGGGATCCAGGCCCGGTCGGGCAGCACCCAGCCGTCGTAGCCCAGCATGGACAGATACGTCACCACCGGCGCGATCGGCTGGATCCGGGACTCCAGCTCCACGAACAGGGCCGGGCGGTCGCGGGACAGGATCCCGGTGGCGCCGCGCAGCACCGCCGACTCGTTGCCGTCCACGTCGATCTTGATGAATCCGACGTCCCGCAGGCCGAGTTCGTCCAGGGTGACGCAGGTGACGTCGAGGGCGTGGCCGTGGATGTCCCGGCGGATCAGCGACGACACGCCCTGGTCACCACCGTCGTGCGGCGGCAGCCACAGGCGGGCGGTGCCGGGCCGGTCCGAGGCCGCCGCGCGGATCACCCGGACGTTCGGCGGGGCGGTGGCGGTGAGCAGCCGGGCCAGGTGGGGGACCGGTTCCAGGGTCACCACCCGGCGGGCGCGGCGCGCCAGCCGGTGGGTCCAGGGGCCGTACCAGCCGCCGATGTCCACGGCCGTGTCGCAGTCCGGCGGGCACAGGTCGGCGAGGCGGGCCAGCTCGGGCTCGTAGCGCGGGTAGACCGCTCGGGCCGTCGCGGCCACCAGACGGGTGGGCAGGAACCCCGCGACCCGGGCCGCGAGGGTGCGGTGTGCCGTCATGGCGTCGTCGCCTCCGGGCTCTCGGTGCCGGTATCGGTGCCGGGGTGGGAACCGGCGTCGGAGTGGTCGTCCGCGTCGTGCGCGTCGTCCACGTCCTCCTCGGCCAGCCTTGCCAGCAACTCCTCGTGCTCCTTCTCCGACACCTGCTCCCCGGACGACGGCAGCAGTTGCGGGATGCCGTCGACGATCGGATAGCGGCGCCGCAGACGCGGGTTGTACAGCGCCGCGTCCTCCTCGTCGTCCCGGGTGAGCAGCCGCAGCGGTCCCTTGTCGAGCGGACAGGCCAGAATCCTCAGCAGCGGATCGTCGGGTTTCACGGTGGCGTCAACTCCTTGACCTGAACGGGCGGTTGTGGGGCGGTGTCGTGCTTGGGCATGGCCAGCAGCACGGCGACGGCGAGCACCGTGCCCATGACGCGCAGGGCCAGCCGCAGGGGCTCGTCCGGCAGTTGCTCACCGAACGACAGCGTGCCGAGCACCGCCGTGAACAGACAGGTCACGGTCGTGCAGACCGGCACGATCAGCGAGGCCCGGCAACGCTGGAGTGCCGCCTGCGACATCACCAGCCCGAACACACCGGTGAACAGCAGCAGATACGGATACGGGGACCGCAGCAGGCCGACGAGGGCGCCGCCGGCACCGTCGGCCGTCAGGTGGCCCGACACCCCCTTGATGGCGAGCGAGCTGACTCCGTACAGCAGACCGACGGCCACGCCGTACTCGACACCCGTCGTGGGCCGCCGGTGCCGGTGGCGGGCGTTGCGCTCGGCGGAGCCGTAGAGCCACACCCCGGCGGCCAGGGCCGGCACGCACACCAGCAGGATCAGCGAGGACGGCGCGTGGTGGCCCACGGTGTCGGCGCCCGCGCCGCCCTCCCGCAGCGACAGCACCACCATCAGCAGGGCGAGGAGGATGGCGCCCAGCGCGTACCGTTCGCGGCCGCTGGTCTCCTCGCCCAGCAGCCGGGCCGACAGCAGCACGAGCAGCACCAGACCGGAGACGAAGATGCCCTGCGCGGCGGCGATCGGCAGGGTGCGGTACACCGCGAGCTGGGCGGCGAACCCGGCCGCGAGAGCCAGCGAGCCGCCGATCCACAGCGGGCTGCCCAGCACCAGCCGCAGCAGGCGCGCCGGCCGGCGGATCGACACCTCGGGCAGGCTCGCGAGTGCCCGCTTCTCCAGGACGAACCCGCCGCTGTACAGGACGTTCGCCAACAGGGCGGCGGCCACTCCCCACCACATGCTCCCCCGCCCCTTCAGTTCCGCCGCGCGTGCAGCAGCAGGATCGACGCGAGCGGCGCTCTGGCGCAGGCCAGCCGGTCCAGCGGACGCAGCGGACGCGGTACGCCGTGGAAGGGGGCGCCTTCGAGGCGGACGACGGTGAAGCCCGACGCGGCGACGAACTCCCGGAGCGCCCGGGCCGTGTACAGCCGCAGATGACCCACCACCTCCGACCCCGGCCGCCCGTGGATACCGCGCATGCTGACCTCGGAGAACACCGGCTGCACCCCGGCCAGCAGCAGCACCCGGTTGTACCAGGCGGCGAGATTGGGTGTGGACAGCATCAGATGGCCCCCGGGACGGAGCACCCGGCGGAGCTCGTCGAGTGCCGCGTCCGGGTCGACGAGATGCTCGATCACCTCACTGAACAGGACCGCGTCCGCCGACCCGGAGGCGAACGGCAGCCCGCCGCCGCCGAGTTCGCCGCGTACCGCGTACGGCAGCCGGGTGCGGGCGCGGGCCAGGGCGTCCTGGGACCAGTCGACGCCGACCAGCCGGTGTCCGCGCAGGAAGGGCGCGGCGGTGGCGGCCGCTGTGCCGTCGCCGCAGCCGATGTCGAGGACCGTCCGCGGGCCGCCCCCGGCGGAGGCCGGGCCGAGCGCGCGGGCCAGCATCCGGGCCTGGCGGCGGCTGCGGGAGGGGCCCGAGGCGACGGGCACGGCGGGGTTCTCGTAGAAGTCGCGCAGTCCGGGGGGCCGGGGAGCGGTGGTCGTCACCTGGCTCCCCCGAGGATGCCCCGGCCTTCAGGCCGGGGTGGGGGTACCTCCCGCTTGCGGGGGAGAATCGGACCCCTGCGAAGCGGGGCAGGAAACGGGGTTTCGCCGTCAGGGCGAAAGACCGCCCACCCGGCCGGGTGAACTGCACGCCGTACGTTGCGAGAACCAAGCGCGTACGTCGTGCTGATCGAGAACCAGGACAGCACATGCACCTCCGAGCTTTGCTGTATGACCCCGGGCTGGTTTCAACCCGGCTGGTGCTGATCGTGGAAGACCTGTCGGGTCGCTGACCCGCAGGCGGCGTGAGCCAGGAATCCCCCTGCTCCAGCTGGGGGGAGGATTCAATCAGGTCGCCTCCGTGGTGTGCAGATAGTGCGCGAAGAGCTCGCGCAGACGGCTCCCGTCCTCGGGGCCGAGCAGGGTGCGCGACCACCGCAGGGCCAGATGCAGCCGGCCCGCGGTGGAGGCCGTGGTGACGGTGAGGCCGCGGGGCATCCGGGCCGGCGCCGAGAACCACACGGCGTGCGCCCGGCCCGCCTCCTCCCCGAAGTCCAGCGGATACGGGATACGGCCGATGTTGCTGAGCAGCGTGGTCGACGTCCAGGGCGCCGCCGCCCTGCGCAGGCCCCGGGTGAGCGCGGCACGGCAGGCGACCGGGGCCCAGGGGGCGGTGAGCAGGGCGGCGCCGTGGCCGAGCTGCGGGCGGGGGAGCGACTTCAGCGCACGGGTCCGCCGGGCGGTGCGGCGCAGCAGTTCCGGCATGGCCCCGGGGTCCAGCTCCTCCGGTGCGAACGGCACGTCGACCAGCCGGGTGCCGTTGCCGATGGGCATCGTGGTGTCCCGGGGACGGTCGTCGACCGGCATGGTGATGCGCAGCGGGCGGCGCGCGGCGCCGTGCTCCCGGTTCCAGTGGACGACGGTCAGCGCGGTGGCGACCATGAGCTGGTCGTTGACGGTGTACGGGGAGCCCTTGGGCCGGTGCGGCAGCGCCAGCTCGGTGACGAGCAGGCCGTTGCCCGGCGCCGGCTCGGGCGTGCCCGGCGCCACCCGGGCCGGCGGGGCCCAGGGGGAGGGGGTGTCCGGCGGGCCCTCGGGTGTCCCCGGGGGCCGTACGGGCGGGGCGGCCGGGGCGTTGTCCCGGCCGCCGTAGAGCTCGGCGGCGGTGGCCAGCACCCGGAGGCAGGCGGGTCCGTCCAGAGCGGTGTGGTTGACGGTGAGGAGCAGCACGGTCCGGGTCCCCTGGCGGGTGGCGGCGTCCGCGCGGCCCCCCACCTCCACCACCTCCAGCCGGACCGGCGGGGACGCGGTCAGCGGGGGCGCCTGGGTGAGCGCCCGGGTGCGGGCGTCCCGCAGGGCGTCCCGCCCCGGCGCCGGGAAGCTCACTACCTCCACGTCCGGACCGTCGGTCACCTCCCACTCGTAGCGGCGCCGGTACCAGGCGCCCCGGGCCTCCCGCACCAGGATCCGCGGGTGCCGTCGCAGCGCCTCGGTGAACGCCGTGCGGATACGGCCGGGATCCAGGTCACCGGGGAGGTGCACCTCGATGTGCACCGTCTCCGGTTCCCGCTCCTGGACGCAGTGCCGGGACACCTCGTCGACGACGGGGAACGGGATGCGCGGGGGTGCGCTCATACGGCCCCGCCCTTCCCCGGGCCGCCCCGCGGCGGGGGCGGTGGCACGAACGGACGCACCCGGGAGGCGGAGGGCGGCGGTGGTGGTGCCGCAGCCGGTCCGGCGGCGGGCGCCGGGACCGGGGGCAGGACCGCCGTGCCGGCCGGACCCTCGTCCGGATGTCCGCCGTCCGGCTCCGGCTCCCGCTCCCGCCACCGCGGCCCACCGAGGCTCACCAGGCCCGCGAACAAGCCCGTCAGCGCCAGCAGTTGGGCCACATGACCGAACGCTCCGGTGCCCGTGCCCACCGGCTCGCCCGCGCCGATCGCCGCCGTGACGCCCGCTCCCGCGAGCCCGGCGAACGCGATCGGCACCAGCAGCGCGGGCCGGTGCCGCGCGAGCAGCGCCAGGGCCGGTACCAGCAGCGCCCACCAGCCCGCGATCACCACGCCGACCAGGGTCAGCGCCACCGTGCCGAGCCACACCCCGGGTGCCGGGGGCGCCGGCTGCGGCGCGTCGGGGTTGGCGGCCCTGCGGCGCCACAGCACCAGACCGATCAGCACCGCGATCCCCGCCCCGCTGCCGATCAGCCCCGCGTCGTACGTGGTCGCCGGCGTGTAGGACAGCTTCACGGTCCCGCCCTCGCCCGCCGGGACCCGCCAGCCCTGCTGCCAGCCGTCCAGCCGCAGCGGCGTCAGCTCCTCGCCGTTCAGCGTGGCCTTCCAGCCGTCGTTGTGGTTCTCGTGCATCGTGAGGTACGAGGCGGCTCCCGGGCCGACGGCCACCTCGCGGCGGTCGCCCAGCCAGTCCCGTATCGACAGCTCACGCGCGGCGGCCGATGCCTCCGGCACGGTCCCGTGCGTCAGGGTCACGTCCGTCAGCACCAGCGGGCCCGCGTCGTCGCCCTCCACCCGGTGCGTTCCCCGCGACAGCTCCAGCGCGGGGTTGTCGCCCGCGCCCTGGCACAGCGTCACCTCGACGGGCCGCCGCTCCACCAGATCCCGTACGGTCCCGCGCACGCTCGTCAGGTACCGCGTGCCGTCCACCGTCAGCACCGGTCCCTTGCCGCACGCCAGGGAGAACTCCCGCGTCTCGTGCGGCTGCGGGGTGCGGTACTCGTCGAGGGCGGGAAGGTACGCCTCGGTCAGTCCCACCGGCAGTTGCATGTCCTCGCCGACCGCCGGGTTGTGCAGGGTGAGCGGGGCGGTGCGGGTGACCGTGATGTCGAGGCGGTCGGTGGTGATCGGCGGGAAGCGCACCCAGCCGTTGTCGTCGACACCGGCGATCACCGCGCCGTCCGGGGAGCTGATGTGCACCTCGGCGGCCCGCGAGGACAGCCCGCCGGCCGGGGCCAGCACCAGTTCGCCGACCGGCTTCTTTTCGGGCCAGCTCAGATGGACGGTCGGCCGGCCGCCCGCGATCCACGCGGTGGTCAGATCACCGTCGGTGAGGTTGCGCGCGGACAGTCCCGCACCGAGCCGTGCCGTGGAGTCGGCGGTGGCGGTGATCCGCCTCTGCTGCTCGGGAGCCACCTCGTACAGCAGCCGGTCCAGTGCCTCGCCGGGCACGGCCACCGCGCTCGCCGCCACCTCGTACGGCCCCGCCGCCGGGGTGTCGAAGCGGCGGCGCAGTCCCGTCTCGCCGGACGCGAGGGACAGCCCGGTGGGGTCGGCGGCACGGTGCAGGGAGATGATCCGCGCGGTGGCGGTGGACTTCTCGGCGTCACCGGGCAGCCGCAGCAGCCGCGTCACCCGTACGCCGGGCAGGTCGACCTCGGAGAATCCCGCGCCGGTGAGGCCGGGCCGCTCGGCCGTCGAGTCGACGATCGTCAGCTTCATCCACTGCGTGGACCCCGCCGGTGCCTCGATCCGCTGCGCGGTGCCGTTGGCCCGGAGGAAGCCCGTCACGGACCCGTTCTCCGTCTCCACCCGTACCCGGGTCGCCGCCGCCCGCACACCCTCCTGGGGAAGCGGGGTGAGGCCGATGGAGTCCGGCATGTCGTAGGCCCTGTCGAAGCCGATGCGCAGCCACTGACCGTTCGGGGAGCCCTCCGCGCCCTCCACCCACGCGGTCCCCGGATCGCCGTCGAAGGCGTGCACCGGGTCGTACTGCGGCAGATGGAACAGCCAGTTGCCGTAGGAGGAGGCCGTCACCGAGTCGGCGCCGCGCAGTTCGGCGACCGTCTGATGGGCCCGCCCTTCGGTCGGCAGGATCTGGCGCGGTGACTCACCCGCGTCCTGGGCGGCGTCCGGAGCGTTGCGCTCGTCAGCGGTGTACGTGTACGACGTGTTGGCGTTGACCAGCCCGAACCGGGTGTCCGCTCGCCGCAGCCCGTCACCGACCACCTGCACCGGCGGTGTGCCGAGCCCCGGGTGCTCGTCCCCGGTCAGCACGGCCGCCCGGCCCCGCAGCCGGTCCGCCAGCGGCAGCAGCGCCTCGGGACCGCCGGACACCACGGCGGTGTCGGCGACCGGCAGCAGCCGCGCCTGCCCCGGACGCGGGACGTCCGCACCCGCCGGACGGTAGATCTCCACCGCCCGCTGCCGCGGATACAGGCCCTCCACCTGGAGCGGGGTGCCGGGCGCGATCACCCCGCCGGTCATCACAGGACCGAGGCCCTCGGCCCGCTCGTACCCGGACTGCTCCAGGGTGCGTTTGACGATCGAGGTCGGAACCTGGCCGACCCGGTCGGGGTCGAGGTCATTGCGGACGACCACGTAGAAGACGCCCGCCCGGCTCAAGTAGTCGGCCAGCCCCGGCACTTCGCCGCCGGTGAGCAGCGCCTGCTCCACCGCGTCCATGGCGCGCCGGTTGCCGGCGGTACCGAACGGCACGTAATCGCGTTGCGCCCAGCGGGAGTCGGCGACCACGTCCAGCGGCTGGTCGATGGTGGAACCCCAGGTGTGGATCCCGTGCGCGGTCGCCGGGACGACCAGGGCGCGCGAGTCGGGGGAGTTCTCCTCCAGCCAGTCGGCCGTCGCCTGCCAGTACGCGGGAATCCGCTGGAACGAACCCGCCGCGAGGATCGATCCGTTGAGGTACGGCCACATCAGTCCCGGCAGCACCAGGACCGCCGCGACCAGCGGCGCGAACCGCCGGCCCCGGATCCGGCGGGACCCGCGCACCTGCGCGGACACGCCGACCACATGCGCGAGGCCGAGGACGAACGCCAGCGCCAGGCCGGTCTGGAACTTGTAGATGTTGCGGAACGGCGCCAGCCAGCCGTCCAGCCAGCCCTGCACCACCGAGTGGAACGGGCCGCCGGCCGCGCCCCCGTAGCCGGCCAGCAGCACCAGCACCGCCACCAGCACGGTGAGCACCAGCCAGCGCCGCTCCGGCATGTCCCGCCGGGCCAGCCCTGCAAGACCCAGCCCCGCCGCGAGCGCCGAGCAGACGATCACGACCGCGGACGACGCCACGGTCCAGCCGGCCGGCAGCCACGCCTCGCCGAAGTGCAGATTCGCCACCCAGTTGCCGGCGCCGCGCAGCGCCTCGGTCGCCGCCATCGTGTCGGTGGTGGTCCGCGACGTCTCGATATAGGGCAGGAAGTTCTCCCCGTGGGCCCCGAGCAGCAGCAGCGGAATCCACCACCACGCCGTCGCCACGATCACTGCCGGTGCCCACCAGGCGATCAGCCGGCGCTGCCGCGGCCCCGGGGGGCGGGAGAGCAGATACAGGCCGACCGGCAGCAGGGACGCCAGCGTCGAGGCCGCGTTGACCCCGCCCATGAACGGCACGAGCAGCGCCGAACGCAGCGCCGCGACCCGGGCCGTGTACCGCTCGTCCGTCAGCGGCAGCAGCACCCACGGCAGCAGCGCGCCCGGCAGCGCGGCGGCCGACGTCGAACCGACGACCGCCGTGAACACCGGCCATAGCGCGTACGCGGCCGCCGCGAGCAGCCGGGACGCCCCGCTGCCCACGCGCAGCCGCTCCGCCAGCCGCAGCGCGCCCCAGAACGCCACCGACACGATCAGCGACATCCACAGCCGCTCCGCCAGCCAGACCGGCACCTGCGCCAGGTCGGCCAGCCAGTAGTACGGCAGCATGGGCCACACATAGCCGATGTACTGGTCGGAGATCCCGCCGAACGAACCCCGGTTGTGCCACAACTGGCCCAGGTCCGAGAGGAACCGTCCTGGGTCGACGGTGACGCCGAGCTTGGTGTCGAAGGTCTGCCGGCCCGGCTGCACCGCCAGGAACAGGACGAACACCACCGCCCAGAAGCCGAGCAGCCAGCGGCGCGACCGCGGGCCCTCCGGGGGGCCTGCGGTGGCCCCGTGGGTGGGAACCGCCGCCGGAGGCGGCGCCTGGACCATGGTCGTCATTCGGGACACCGCCGGAGGATGAGGAGGAGATTCCAGGTGGCGAACTCGCGCAGACCGGGCACCTTCACCACGGTCCGCGTGAGGAACGGCCAGTAGCGGGAGCGCGCCGACACGATCCGTACGTCGTCGCGGGCCCGCACCTGCCGCAGGGTGGTGCCGATGTGCACCGGGAAGAGGTTCTCGCCGAGCGTGTGCTTGGCGGGCCTGCCGGTGCGGCGCAGGTAGCGGGCGCGGGCCCGCTCGGCGCCGAGGTAGTGCCAGGGCGCCCACTCGTGACCGCCCCACGGGGAGAGCCAGTTGGTGAACGACACATAGATCAGCCCGCCGGGCCGCGTCACCCGCGCCAGCTCGCTGAGAAAGGTCTGCGGATCGGCCACGTGCTCCAGCACATTGGAGGAGAAGGTGACGTCCGCGGCCCCGTCGGCCAGCGGCAGCAGATAACCGTCGGCGACGACGGTCCCCTCGGGAGGCTTCTCGCCCAGTTCACGGACGTCGGGCTCGAAGAGCCAGGCGAGGGCTCCCCGCCGGCGGAACTCGTCGGTGAAGTACCCGCTGCCGCCGCCGACATCCACGACCACCCGCCCGGCCACGGGCCCGCCGTACGCCTCGACCTGATCGGCGGCGTCCCGGGCGAGGAGCGAGTAGCAGGCGTCGGGTGCCTCCTGCTCCCGCAGAAAGGCACGGAAGAGGGCGAGCGACCGCCGAAGTGACGGATCCTTGAGGACTCCGGGCCGGTCAGCGACCGTGCCCGCACGGCGCATCCGCGTCACGACGCGAAACCCCGGACCGCCTCACGGGCGACCGCACGGAACTGCCGCACCGTGCGCTCCCACCGGAAGCCGGCGGCATGCTCCACCGCGGCCTTGCCCATCGACTCCCGCCGTTCCTCGGCGAGGGCCAGCGACATCCAGGCCGCCGCGAACGAGGACTCGCCCCGGGCCAGCACCCCCGTCTCCCCGTCCCGTACGGAATCCCGCAGGCCGGGCACGTCGAAGGCGACCGCCGGAGTCTGCCGGGCCGCCGCCTCGGTGACGACGAGCCCCCAGCCCTCCACGGCGGAGGGATGCAGCAGCAGCCACGCCGCACACAGCAGCCGGTGCTTCTCCGCCTCGGAGACATGCCCGGTGAACCGGACTCCCGGTCCCGCGAGCCGTTCCAGCCGCTCCCGTTCGGGACCGTCGCCGACGATCACCAGCCGGCCGCCGGTGACCGGCCGCACCCGCTCCCAGAGCCGCAGCAGCAGATCGATCCGCTTGTACTCGACGAGCCGGCCCACCGCCAGGAACAGCGGTTCCGGCGACCGTTCGGCGCGCGGTCCGGGCTCCGCCACACCGTTGTGCACCACCCGTATCCGCTCGCGCGGTACGCCGATGCCGCGCAGGGCGTGGGCGGTGGACGGCGACACGGCGACGACCAGCCCGTGCCGCCGGGCGCCGGTGAGCGCCCAGTGCTCCAGCTTGCGGCCGATCCGCGCGGCCGGGGCCAGCGGGCCGCCGAAGCGCATCTTCCACAGATCGGTGTGGACATGGTTGACCAGGCACAGCGTGGGTCCGCGGTGCCACAGGGGCGCCAGATAGGGCATGCCGTTGCACACCTCGACCAGCAGGTCGCAGTCGCCGACCTGACGGGCGAAGGCGGAACGGGCGCGCAGGTAGTGGCCGTACGTCCCGCCCGCCGACACCACCCGGTAGTCACGGTAGGCCGCGGGGCCTCCGCACAGCAGGGTGACCTGGTGGCCCCTGCGGGTCAGGCCGTCGGCAAGCCGGTCGACCAGCAGCTCGGAGCCGCCGGCGGACGGATTGCCCAGGTCGCGGTGGGCGAGGAAGACGATCCGGCGCGGCGATGGGGGGAGCGCCGGAGTGTGCTGCGGCGCGCTGGGGAGCGCGGGGTACAGCGGGGACGGCACGTGCTGGGGCATCGGTGCTCCAACTCGTCTCGGGGAGCTCGGCGTGGGGAAGCACGCGAGGCGGTGAGGTGGGGGTGGGAACGAGCCTCCTGCGGGGGCCCGAGGGGGTTCCTGGGTGAGGGGTGTGGACGGACGGTGGTGGGGTGGGGATGGGACAGTTTTCGCCCAGTCGTTCCCCACGGCTACTCACGGGCGTGATAATTTCCGGCTTTTCTTACTCGTGAGTCACTTCGTGAGGTGAAGGGCTACCGGTGCGTACGGGTCTCAATCGGTCCTTAACCGGCCTTTCGCCCGCGTGCCACCAGAGCGGCACCGATCGCCGCGAGGACGAATCCCGCCACAGCGGCCCCGACCGGTACGGTCTCGCCCACCAGACGAAGCAGGCCACTGTCCCGCTCGGCCTGCCGCACGGCCTCCTTCTGCGTCTCGGCCGTGAACGAGACCTTCTCGGCGTCCAGCAGCACCACCGCGTCCTTGTCCCCGCCCGGCGCCCGCAGGGTCTGCCGGGGGCCGGTCTGCGCGTAGAGCACCCGGCCGGTGCGCTGGTCCACGATCAGCTCCACGCCGTGGTTGGCGTACCACTCCTCGGCCAGCACCTGCGGCCGGTCGGGCAGGCCGACGAGGCGGCCCGGCACCATCCGGGTCCCGGTCCTGGTCGGCGGCACGGAACCGGTGAACCGGTAACCCGTGTAGCCCCGGACCTGCTCCGTGCCCCGGTAGCGCATGACGACCGTGTCCCGGAGGGTGTTGTCCCACCACTGGTAGGAGCGTTTCTGCACGTCGAAGGGGAACTTCAGGTACGCCTCGCCCTGGATGTCCGGCTTCGCCTCGCAGCAGTGCACGGGCTCGGTGGTCCTGCGGTCGAGCACCCAGCGGTGCGGGGTGAAGCTGAGCGCGTCGTGCGGGTCCGCGGCCGGGAGCGATTTGTCCGTGTCGACCGAGGTCGTCACGTCCCACACCGCGTTCCCGCTGCGTTCGCTCTCCTCGACGTTGCCGCGCACCCGCTGGGTGACGGTGATCCTCTGGCCGGGCACGGTCTCGACCTTCTCCAGGTCGAAGACGCTGCCCCGGCCGGTGTAGACGGCGGTGGTGTCGATGTCGACCGGGTTCACCGCGGCACGTGGCTGCACGTACCAGGCGAACAGGGGGGCCAGGACCAGCAGAAACGTGCCGAGACCCAGCAGGATCAGGGAAAGAGGGGAAGCTGTACGGCGCATCCGGGCACTCCAGAGGCTTGGGACGGCGCGGCGCGTGGCGGCCGACGCCGTACGGAAGGTGCGCGTGCGGGAGTTCCCCAACCCCTATGGGCTGGGAACCGTAGGCGCCCCTTGACGGAGTGTCAATGTCATGTCGACACTGGGGATACGCAACACGGGTGGTCGGTCACCGTGGGGGTGGGGAACTCCCGACTGAGAGGCTGACCCTGCGATGTCCAGACTGCTTGCCGCCGCTGTGACGGTCACGCTCGCCGCCGCCCTCGCCGTGGGCGCCGCGGTCGGTGTCGTCGCGCTGCTCGAGGCCACGCCCGACCAGCCGAACACCCCCTTGATCACCTACGAGCAGGCCGGCCAGGGGAGTTGACCGGTGACGGCGCCCCGCACCCTCACGGCCCGCTCCGCCTGGCACGACGTACCGCGCCACCAGGTCCGCCGGTTCGCCGAGATCGCCCTGGCCGACGCGCCCGCGCTGGCCGAGGAGATCATGAGCGAGATCCAGCGCGAGTACCCGCATCTGCCGGTCGTCCTCGACGACTCCGGCGACCCCCTCGCCCTGGTCGGCATCCGCCGGGCCATCGAGGCCTTCGTCCAGCACGTCGCGCACGCCGACTACACGGTGGGCGGGCCCACCGTGCCGCCGCCGGGCGTCTTCCAGGACTTCGGGCGGGGCGAGGGCCGGGGCGGCCGGTCGCTGGACGCGCTCCAGGCGACCTACCGCATGGGTGTCCGCCTCGCCTGGCGCCGCTTCGCCGAGATCGGCCAGCGCATCGACATCCCGCCACCCGCCATGTACGAACTCGTCGACGCCGGATACGAGTACCTGGACGGCCTGGTCGACCAGTCGGTGCGCGGATACGCCGAGGCCGCCGCCCGCCAGGCCGGGGAACGGCTGCGGCTGCAACGCCGGCTGATGGAGCTGCTGCTCGCCGAACACCACCGGGCCGACGCGGCCGACGCGCTCGCCGAGCGGGCCGCCCGGATCGGCTGGCCGCTGCCCGCGAAGGTCGCGGTGGGTGTGCTGCTGCGCCCGGCGCGGGAGGCGGTGGCGCCCGCCGTGGGGCAGGGGGTGCTGCTCGACATGGAGTACGAGCAGCCCCGTATGGTCGTGCCCGAACCGGGCGCGGCCGGCCGCCCCGAACTGCTCAGCCGCGCGCTCACCGGCTGGTCCGGTGCCATCGGACCGCCCGTGCGGGTCGCCGACGCGGCGAAGTCGCTGCGCTGGGCGGAGGCGGCCGTACGGCTGATGCGGCGCGGGCTGCTGCCCGCCGGTGAGGTGCTGCACTGCACCGAGCACACCGAGGCGCTGGTGCTGCTCCAGCCGGAGGAGCTGATCGAGGATCTCGCGCAGCGGTGCCTGGCCCCGCTCGCCCACTGCGGTTCCGCGCACGGGCGGCGCCTCGCGGAGACGTTACTGGCGTGGCTGGAGACCCGGGGCGGGGCGCCCGAGGTCGCGGCCCGGCTGGGCGTGCACCCGCAGACCGTCCGCTACCGTCTCCGTCAGATCCGCGAGATGTGGGGGGACGCGATCGACGACCCGGACCGCCGCTTCGAACTGGAACTGGTCCTGCGCGCGCAGCGGCTGCGCGGCGTCCTCGGTGCGGCACCGGGCCCCTGATCCGGGCGGCGGGGCGGCAGGGCGGCGAGGCCCCTCCGGCGCCTCCTCCGCCAGTTCCACCGCCACTTCCTTGGTCATCCGGGGGAGCTCCGAGGAGCTCCCCCCATTGCCCGTCCGAGCGGCCTATGACTAGCCTGTGTTCGTCATGCCGATCGCCTGTTGAAATCTCGAACGAGGTTCAGGCGCCTGAGACATATGGAGAGGGGGCCGGTCGTGGGACGCCTCGTACCAGCCGTGACCCGGGCTCTCGACATTCTCGAGCTCTTCCTCGACGGGGACGGGACACTCTCCGCCCCGGACATCGTGCGCAGACTCCAACTGCCGCGCACCACCGTCCACGAACTGGTGACCACGCTCGCCGCCCGGAAGTACATCGTCCCGGTGGCGGGCCAGCCCGGACGTTACCGGCTCGGGGTACGCCCGTACCAGCTCGGTGCCCGCTACGCCGAACATCTCGACCTCGCCGCCGAGGGCCAGCAGGTCGCCCGCAGCGTCGCCGAGACCTGCGACGAGACGGTGCACGTGGCGATACTGGAGGACACCGACGTCATCTACATAGCCAAGGTCGACTCCACCCACGCGGTGCGCATGGTGTCGGCGGCCGGCCGCAGACTGCCCGCCCACTGCACCTCCGTCGGCAAGATGCTGCTGGCCTCCCTTCCCGAACAGGAACTCGCCGCGCGCCTGCCCGACGACGCGGAGCTGACCGCGATGACCCCCAACAGCATCACCGACCCGGCCGTGCTGCGCGAGACCCTCGCGGAGATCCGTGGCCGGGGTGTCGCCGTGGAGAGCCGTGAGTCCAACCCCGACGTCTCCTGCGTCGCCGCGCCGGTGCGCGACCGCACGGGACAGGTGGTCGCCGCGCTGTCCATCTCCGTACCGATGATCCGCTGGAGCGACGAGCGGCTGGGCGAGCTGGAGCAGCTCGCCGTCAAGGGTGCCGCCGAACTGTCCGAGCGGCTGGGCCACAGGAGCGTGGCATGACGAGCACATTCGACGTGGCGGTCCGCGCGGAGGCGGAGCTCGGTGAGGGCCCCACCTGGGACCCGGCCACGGGACGCCTGCTGTGGATCGACATCCTCGGCTCCCGCGTCCACACCTACGACCCCGCCACCGGCCGGCGCACCGTCCGCCGTACCGACCAGCACGTGGGCGCCGTCAAGCCCCGCGCGGGCGGCGGCCTCGTCCTCAACCTGCGGGACGGCATCGGGCTGATCGACCCCGACGACTCCTTCCGCTGGCTGCACCGCGAGCCCGTCCCCGGCCGCCGGGGCAACGACGCCGCCGTCGCCCCCGACGGCAGTCTCTTCGCCGGCACGATGCGCTACGACGAGGCACCGTGCGGCGGCACGCTGTCCCGTGTCACCGGCGACGGCACGGTCAAGGTGCTCCTCGACGACGTGACGGTGAGCAACGGCACCGGCTGGAGCCCCGACGGGCGGCTGATGTACTACATCGACTCGCCGACCCGCCGCCTCGACGTCTTCGAGGTGGGCGAGGCGGACGGCCGGATCAGCAACCGCCGCTCGGTCGTCCACCTCGAGGACGGTGCGGGCTTTCCCGACGGGCTGTGCGTGGACGCCGACGGCTGCGTGTGGGTCGCGCTGTGGGACGGTGGGGCGGTCCGCCGCTACACCCCTTCCGGGGAGCTGGACCGGGAGATCCGGTTGCCCGTCCCCCGGGTCACGGCCTGCGCTTTCGGTGGTCCCGCCCTGACCGATCTCTACATCACCACGGCCCGGGTGGGGCTGACGTCCCCGCACCCCCTGGCGGGGTCCCTGCTGGTGGTCCCGGGGGCGGGCCAGGGCTTCCCCCAGCCCCCGTTCGCGGGCTGACTCCTCCTCGCCCCCGCCGCCCCTTCCCGTCCCGTCCTGGGGCTCCGCCCCAGACCCCGCTCCTCAAACGCCGGAGGGGCTGAAGTCAGCCCCTCCGGCGTTTGAGGAGCGGGGGTCCGGGGGCAGCGCC
>NZ_JBITRU010000024.1:0-139604 GCF_044540255.1 Streptomyces sp. NPDC086080 | reverse complement strand
CGGCACCTTCGTCCGCTCCTGCGGCAACTGCTCCACGCAGTACAAGCGGACGATCAACCTCAACACCATCGAGGTGAACTGGAAGGGCGGCAGGACCGGGTCGGCGAGCAGATGGCGCACGACGGCGGCAAACACGGTGAGCCGTTCGGCGGGGCGGTCCACACGGGCGGCCCGGCAGAGGAGCGCGCGAGCCGTGCCGGACCAGTCGTCCAGCGGCCACAGGACGGCGGCCAGTTCGCCGGCGGGGCGCGCGGGGCGGGCCGTACAGCGTTCCCCCACGGCATCGAGAGCGGCGGGCAGACGGCGTTCCAGGTTGGAGGGACGCAGCCACACCCCCTCGCGCAGTTCGCCGAGCCGGAGCGCGGTCAGCCGGGTACGCAGGTCCGCCCGTTCGGCGGGGCCGCGGCCCGTCGCGGTGATCATCACCAGCTCCCAGTCACCGTCCCACGCGCGCGTGCGCGGCCGCAGGGACTCGTCCTGGCGGCGCCGGCGTTCCAGCAGCCGGTCGCTGAGCCGGTAGCCGGCGTCCGTGCGGCGCAGATCACCGGCGGTGGCCATCCGGCTGAGCGCCGCGCGGAGCGTGGACCCGCCGACACCGAAGCCCTCCAGAAGCCGCCCGAGTTCCTTCGCGGAAAGCTCCGGCGGGTGGGCGCCGAGCAGCAGGCTCAGCACGACCGACCGCGCGGAGAGGGGGCGCAGCAACGGGCCGTCCGGGACCGGCGCCGGTTCGTTCCTCCGCATGGGGCCGTACTCTACGCCGCCGATCATGTTGCATGATTGCTGCAACCGCAGGAAAGATGCAACACTCGCTGCCATGGCGACCACACTCGCGGACGAGCCGCAGCGGAATCCCGGCGCACCCGGCGCCACCCACTCCGTCACCAATCAGCCCCCTCCCTTGACCCCGTACGACGCCTCGGACGACACCGCCCTGCTGGAGGGCCTTCGGCGTGAGGGCGGCGGCTGGGCGGAGGAGGATCTGCGGCGGCTCGGCCGGCTGGCCGGCAGCGCGCAGGCGCAGGAGTGGAGCGACCAGGCCAACCGGCACGAGCCCGAGCTGCGCACCCACGACCGGTACGGACACCGGATCGACGAGGTCGAGTTCCACCCGAGCTGGCACCACCTGATGCGCACGGCCGTCGCCGAGGGGCTGGCCGCCGCGCCCTGGGCGGACGACCGGCCCGGCGCCCATGTCGTCCGCACCGCGGGCGGGCTGGTGTGGGGGCACACGGACGCAGGCCACGGCTGCCCGACGTCCATGACGTACGCGGCGGTGCCCGCGCTGCGCCGGCAGCCCGAGCTGGCGAAGGTGTACGAGCCGCTGCTGACCAGCCGGGAGTACGAGCCGGGCCTGCGGGTGCCGGCCGACAAGCGCGGGCTGCTGGCCGGCATGGGGATGACCGAGAAGCAGGGCGGCTCCGACGTCCGGACCAACACCACGACGGCGGCACCGACCGCCGAGCCCGGCGTCTACACCCTGCACGGGCACAAGTGGTTCACGTCGGCGCCGATGTGCGACGTGTTCCTGGTGCTGGCGCAGGCCCCGGACGGGCTGTCGTGCTTCCTCGTACCGCGCGTGCTGCCCGACGGCACCCGCAACACCTTCCGCATCCAGCGGCTCAAGGAGAAGCTGGGCAACCGGTCCAACGCCTCCTCCGAGCCCGAGTTCGACGGCACCGTGGCCTGGCTGGTCGGTCCGGAGGGGCAGGGCGTGAAGACCATCATCGAGATGGTCAACTGCACCCGGCTGGACTGCGTGATGATGTCGGCGGCGCTGATGCGCAAGACGCTCGTGGAGGCGGGCCACCATGCGCGGCACCGCAGCGCGTTCGGGGCCCGGCTGGTGGAGCAGCCGCTGATGCGCAATGTCCTGGCCGATCTGGCGCTGGAGTCCGAGGCCGCCACGACGCTCACCCTGCGGCTGGCCGGAGCGGCCGACCGCGCGGTGCGCGGGGACGCCGGGGAGGCCGCGTTCCGGCGGATCGCGACCGCGGTCGGCAAGTACTGGGTCACCAAGCGCGGCCCGGCCTTCACCGCCGAGGCCCTGGAGTGCCTCGGCGGCAACGGCTACGTCGAGGACTCCGGAATGCCCCGGCACTACCGCGAGGCCCCGCTGCTGTCGATCTGGGAGGGCTCGGGGAACGTCAACGCGCTCGACGTGCTCCGCGCGCTCGGCCGGGACCCGGACACCACTCAGGCGCTCTTCGACGAACTCGCCCTCGCGCGTGGTGCGGACGCCCGGCTGGACGCGGCCGTGGCCGGGCTGAAGGACCGGCTCGCCGAGGGCGCGCCGGCGAGCGCCCGGCGGCTGGTGGAGCGGATGGCGCTGACGCTCCAGGGCTCCCTCCTCGTCCGGCACGCCCCGTCCGCGGTCGCCGACGCCTTCTGCGCCACGCGGCTGGGCGGCGACTGGGGGTACGCCTTCGGCACCCTGCCCGCGACGGCGCGACTCGACGCGATCCTCGGGCGTGCGCTGCCGGAGCGCGACTGAGCCCGGCAGCGAGGCGGCGGCGCCGGAGGACGAAGGGCTGCTCGGCACACGGCACGACCTGAACCGGGGGTGACTGTCAGTGGTGGCGTGCAGACTGTCCGGTGACTGAGAACTGGACGTCGCAGGCGACGTCCCGGAGGTGATCGGCATGACCGAGGTACTGCTCGCCGTGGGCACCCGCAAGGGCCTGTTCATCGGGCGCCGACGGAATGGCGCATGGGAGTTCGACGAGAGTCCGTATTTCAACGCGCAGGCCGTGTATTCGGTCGCGATCGACACCCGGGGGGCGAACCCCCGGCTGCTGGCCGGCGGGGACAGTACCCACTGGGGCCCGTCGGTGTTCCACTCCGACGACCTGGGCCACAGCTGGACCGAACCGGCCCGGCCGGCCGTCAGATTCCCCAAGGACACGGGCGCTTCGCTGGAGCGGGTGTGGCAACTGCACCCGGCCGCGGCGGAACCCGACGTGGTGTACGCGGGCACGGAACCGGCCGCGCTGTACCGCTCGGAGGACCGCGGGGAGACCTTCGAGCTGGTCCGGCCGCTGTGGGAGCACCCCACGCGGGACAAATGGGTGCCGGGCGGCGGCGGTGAGGGCCTGCACACCGTGCTGACCGACGAACGCGATCCGCGGGCGGTGACGGTCGCCGTCTCGACGGCCGGCGTGTTCCGCACCCTGGACGGCGGCGCGACCTGGTCGCCGTCCAACTCGGGGGTGTCCGCGGTGTTCCTGCCGGATCCGGACCCGGAGTTCGGGCAGTGCGTGCACAAGGTCTCCCGGGACGCGGTGAACCCGGACCGGCTGTACCTGCAGAACCACTGGGGTGTCTACCGCAGCGACGACGCGGGCGGACACTGGACGGACATCGGCGAGGGCCTGCCGTCGACGTTCGGCTTCACGGTGGTCGCCCACCCCCACCGCGCGGAGACGGCGTACGTGTTCCCGATCAACGCCGACTCCGACCGGGTCCCGGCCGGCCGGCGCTGCCGGGTCTACCGGACGGCGGACGCGGGCGCGAGCTGGGAGCCGCTCTCGGCGGGACTGCCGCAGGAGGACCACTACGGCACGGTGCTGCGCGACGCGATGTGCCACGACGGCGCGGACCCGGCCGGCGTCTACTTCGGCAACCGCAACGGCGAGGTGTACGCCTCGGCCGACGACGGCGACAGCTGGCGGCAGCTGGCCTCCCATCTGCCGGACGTCCTGTGCGTACGGGCCGCGGTCGTCGGATGATCCGGCGCGCGGTCACCGCTCCCGAACGGCGAACCGGCACGTCGGTCCGGCCACGGCGAACGGCGGGGTCCCGCTGATGAAGCGGCCGGTCGCCTTGTGGGACCGGCCGCTTCGCCGTGCGCGGGCTAGGGCAGACGCCACTCCACCGGCTGTGCGCCCTGGCGGACCAGCAGGTCGTTGGCCCGGCTGAACGGGCGGGAGCCGAAGAAGCCGCGGTCGGCCGACATCGGTGACGGGTGGGCCGACTCGATCGCGGGAAGATCGCCGAGCAGCGGACGGCAGTTGCGGGCATCCCGCCCCCACAGGATGGAGACCAGGGGTTTGCCTCGCTGCGCCAGCGCGCGGATCGCCTGCTCGGTGACCTCCTCCCAGCCCTTGCCCCGATGGGCGGCCGGTTTGCGCGGGGCCGTCGTCAGCGCCCTGTTGAGCAGCAGTACACCCTGCTCGGTCCACGGGGTCAGGTCCCCGTTCGACGGTCTGGGCAGGCCCAGGTCGGAGTTCATCTCCCGGAAGATGTTCTCCAGACTTCCCGGCAGGGACCGCACCTCGGGCGCCACCGCGAAGCTCAGGCCGATCGCCATGCCGGGCGTCGGGTAGGGGTCCTGGCCCACGATCAGGACGCGGACGTCGTCGAACGGTTGCTGGAACGCCCGGAGGACATGGGGACCGGCGGGCAGATAGGTACGTCCCGCGGCTATCTCCGCGCGCAGGAAGTCGCCCATCGCCGCGACTCGGTCGGCCACCGGTTCAAGGGCCTTCGCCCAGCCCGCTTCCACCAGTTCATGCAGAGGTCTTGGTGCCACGCAGGGACTCTAGCGACAACGGGGCCCCGACTCACACCCGAGTACCGCGGCGGCGGAACCGCGGGGACGCTAGTCTTCCTGCTCATCGCCATCGAGGACGGGGAGGGGAACTGCCGTGAGCGGGTCCGGTTATCTCGCCGTGGACTCCGGTGGTTCCGGTCTGCGTGTCGTCGTCGGGGGTGACGGGTGCGGCCGGCCGGCACGGGCCGCCTCGGGAGAACCCGTACGGACCGGGGCCATGGGCATCGACCCTGCGCACTTCATGCGACAACTGGTACCGATGGCACGGGCGTTGTGCGCCGAGGCCGGGATCGGGCGGCCGGTCGTGGCCGTCGTCGGCGCGGCCGGGATGGCCACCCTGGGGGACGCGCTGCGCGCGGAGCTGCCGGGCGCACTCGCCCGTGAACTGGGCGTGCGGCGAGTGGCGTTGGCGGCTGACGCGGTCACCGCTTACGTCGGTGCCCTGGGGCCGCGCCCCGGGGCGGTCATCGCCGCCGGTACGGGTCTCGTCGCGACCGGCACCGATCTCACGGGCTGGCGCAGGGCGGACGGCTGGGGACATCTGCTCGGGGACTGCGGGAGCGGCGCCTGGATCGGGCGGGCCGGCCTGGAGGCGGCGCTGCGCGCCCACGACGGCCGGGAGGGTGGCTCGGAGCTGCTGCGGGCGTGCGCGGAGGACATGTTCGGGCCTGTGACCGGGCTGCCCGGCCGGCTGTATCCGCGTACCGACCGGCCGGCCGTTCTGGCGTCGTTCGCGCCGCGGGTGGGCGAGTGCGCGGGCAGCGGGGAGCCCGTCGCCGTGCGGATCCTGCGGGCGGCGGCCCGGCACATGGCCGACTCCGCGGCGGCGGTGTGCCCGGCCGGGGGTGAGCCGGAAGTAGGTCTCACCGGCGGCCTGTTCGAGATGGGAGCTCCTCTCCTCGTCCCGGTCGACGAGGAGCTGGCGAGGCGGCTGCCCCATGCCCGGCGGGTCATGGCCGAGGGGGACCCCCTGCACGGGGCGGTGCGGATGGCGGAGGACCTGACCACTGGTTCGTTCACCCTCCCGGGCGACGCGAAGATGCTGTGCGTGACGAGCCCGGCAGGTGAGGACGTCACGCACACGGCGGACGTCCGTACGTAACTCATCAGACAAAACCGGACGGATACCGCTCACCTGCCCCCTCCCCGAACAGGGGAGCCCAGGAAACCACTAACATGCCCCAACATGAGCACCCCCACTGGGCCCGCGTCCGGCCTGCCAGTACGAATGCCGCGCCCCCGTCAGCCCGGGCGGCACCGCCGTCCCGAGCCGCTGGTGGCTCCCGAGGACGCGCCCGCGCTCGTCCTCGCCGTGCCGGGTGCGCCCACCAGTGCCGCCCGCTCGCTCGCCGACGAGGTCGTGAGCATCGCCCGTTCCGAGCTGCCCGGTCTTGACGCCCGGATCGGCTACCTCGACGGCGACGAGGAGTACCCCTCACTGACGTCCCTGCTCGCGCAGGCGGCCGAGGAGCGTACCGCCCGCTTCGAACAGGCCCGTGCCGCCGGCGTGGACGTCAAGGAGCCCGACGGCCCCGTGGCCGTCGTCGTGCCGCTGCTCGCCGGCCCGGACAGCGCTCTGCTGCGCGAGATCCGTCAGGCCGTGATGGACAGCCGCGTCGCCGCCGAGCTGACCGATGTGCTGGGCCCGCACCCGCTGCTCGCCGAGGCGCTGCACGTGCGGCTGTCCGAGGCCGGTCTGGCCCGCGCCGACCGTGCCCGTCTGTTCACCGTAGCGACCGCCGCGGACGGCATCATCCTGGCCTCCGTCGGTGGTGACGAGGCCGTGCAGGCGGCCGGGATCACCGGCATGCTGCTCGCCGCGCGCCTCGCCGTGCCGGTGATGGCGGCGGCCCTTGACCAGGAGGGTTCCATCGCTTCCGTGGCCGAGCAGCTGCGCGGATCCGGTTCGCAGCAGCTGGCGCTCGCGCCGTATCTGATCGGCCCGGAGATCGACGCGAGCCTGATCGAGGAGGCCGCGAAGGAGGCGGGCTGCTCCGCCGCCGAGGCGCTCGGCCCGTACCCGGCGATCGGCAAGCTGGCCCTGGCCAAGTACACGACCGCCCTCGGCATCGCCCCGCCGCAGGCCCAGAACACCCCGGCCCTCTGATACGGCCGGGCCCGGCAGGACGCCGAAAGGGCCCGCTCCGGATTCCGGACACGGTCGGTTGCCGACCGGCGACGTCCGGTCCCCGGGGCGGGCTTTTCGCCGTTCCGGGCCGGTCGCGTCCAACCCTCCGCTGTCCTGGGCCGGTCGCGCCCGAACGCCCCGCAGTCCTGGGCCGGTCGCGTGCGAACGCCCCGTTCAGCGGGCGCTGATCACCACGCAGGACGCGGCGGGCACCGCCAAGGCCCCGCCGCGCCGCGGTACTCCCGTCTCCGGGTCGAGCGAGAACCAGGTCACGTCCCCGGAGCGCTCGTTGGCGACGTACAGGATGCCGTCCGACGCGGTGATCGCCCGGGGCCAGTGGCCCCCGCAGGACACGGTCGTGAGCGGGGTCAGTGCCGCGCCGTCCCCCTCGGCCAGGAACACGGTCAGGACGTCCTCGCCGCGGGTCGCGGTCCACACGAAGCGGCCGTCGGCCGACACGGCCACACCGGACGGAAAGGCGTCGCCTGCCGGGGTGCCGGGCAGCACCGGGATCTCCGCGAGAGGTTTCAGCACGCCGTCGGTGGCGTCCCAGCGGCAGACCACGAGGGTCGGGCTGAGCTCGTTGAGGACGTACGCGTACGTACCGCCGGGGTGGAACGCCAGGTGCCGCGGGCCGGAACCCGGGCGCAGGGCGATCTCCCGGTGCGGCACGGGAACACCGTCGGCCAGCGTGCACACCCGCAACGAGTCCGTGCCGAGGTCCACGCCGACCGCCCAGCGACCGCTCGGGTCCGGCTGCACCTGGTGGGCGTGCGGGCCCTGCTGGCGCTGCGGGTGGGGGCCGGAGCCGCTGTGCCGGAGAACCCCGGAGACGGACCGCGCGAGGCCTCCGTCCGCGCGGACCGGGACGGCGCTGACGCTGCCGGAGCCGTAGTTCGCGGTGAGGACGTGCCCGGCGAAGAGGCTGAGGTGGGTCGGCCCGCTGCCGTCCACCGGGACCTCGCGCCCGGCCGGTTCCGGGCCGCCCCCGGTCACCCGGAACGCGGCGACGGCGCCCTCGGCCGTCTCGCTGACCGCGTACAGCATGCGGCCGTCGGACGACAGGGCCAGCCAGGACGGGTCGGGGACGGCGTTCACGGTGCTCAGGGGGGTCAGCGCGCCACTGCCGGGAGCGATGGCCGCGGTGACGATGCCCGGGCCTCCCGCCGCCGTGAACGACCCGATGAACGCCCGGCGTGTGCGGTCCGCCACGACTGTCCCCTCTCGTCCGATGCCGACCGGGGTGACGGTAACAGTCGATCACCGGGGCCCCCGGGGCGCGGGCCGGACGGCACGCCGTGGCCGGCGGCCCCGCGGTTCAGGCCCCGGCCAGCGGAGAGCGGGACGGGGTGCGCAGCGGGGCGGCGAGCTCGGCGAGGGCGCGTTCCAGGCCGTGGAGGTGGGTCAGGGCGGGTTCGGAAGCCGCCGGGGCCGTCCGCACCTCGATGTCCCGGCCTCCGGTGAGCGCCTCGACGGCGGCCTGCCCGCGGACCGTGACGTCGGTGACGGTGAAGAGCGCGAGCAGCGCGGCGAGCCCACCGGTGACGACACCCGTGAGCGAGTGTCCGGCCAAGCCGCAGACGACGGCGGCCAGCCCGATGCCGAGCACGGCGCGCGCCGCGAAACGCAGCCGTGTCCGGCCCGGGTCCGGGGCCGTGAACACCCTCTTCAGCACCGCTTGCCCCCTGGAATCCCGATGGTGTGCGCCATGGCATGAGAAAGGCGCCGCGGGGGTCCGCAGCGCCATCGACGTATCCATATCAGCATCTTTTCCACCAGTGGCTCAACCGGCACCTGTGAGACTGCACCATCGGTACAGTGTTCACGGCATCTCTATGGCCATCGTCGTGCCAATGGCCGATATCGGGACCCGGGACCTCATGACCGTGGACGAGCTGGACACCCGCATCCTGCGGCTGCTGCTGGAGCAGCCGCGCACCAGCGTGCGGGAGTACGCGCGGATCCTCGGGGTCGCCCGCGGCACCGTGCAGGCCCGGCTCGACCGGATGGAGCGTGCGGGCGTGATCACCGGCACCGGCCCCGCCCTCTCCCCCGCCGCGCTGGGTCACCCCGTGCTGGCGTTCGTGCACATCGAGGTCACGCAGGGACACCTGGACGAGGTGGGTGACGCGCTGGCCGCCGTGCCCGAGATCGTCGAGGCCTTCTCCATCACGGGCGGCGGTGATCTGCTGACCCGGGTCGTGGCGCGCGACAACGCCCACCTGGAGGACGTGATCCAGAAGCTGATCAGCTTGCCGGGCGTGGTCCGCACCCGCAGTGAGGTGGCGCTGCGCGAGCGCGTCCCGCACCGGCTGCTGCCCCTGGTCGAATCGATCGGCCGGACGGCGCGGAAGTGACGCCTGCGACGCCGGCCCCATGAGCACGCTCGGCACCCTGCGCCGCGCGGCCTGCGCGCCGGAGTGACCGCCGGGCTGCTGCTGTGGGGCGGGCAGGCGGAGTTGCCTTCCGGCACTCGGAGTCGGTGTGATCTTCGGCACGCCGGACTCCGGCGTCGCCGCTTCCGGCTGCGGCGACGGCGCGACGCTGCTCGACGAGATCTGGTCCGGAGCACCCTTTGGCGACAAGAACGCGCTGGTGACACGCGTGCGGTTCACGGTGGATGCCCGGGTGGACGGCGGTCTGCCGAGCGGCGCCGACGGCGACGGGGTGGTGAGTACGGCACGGCAGCCGTCAGGGCCGGCTGCGACCGTCCGAAAATTCTTTCCCGAACGGTGACTGTCTCGCGCCTGGCGTCCGTACTCCCTGCTGTTGGGCCGTTCATATCCCAGGAGGCACGATGCGCATCTCGCGCAGCACGGCAGGTACCGCGTTCGTGGGCGGAGCCATGATCCTCACCCTCACCGCGCTCGCCTATCCCACCATGCTGGGCGTACAGAACACCTCGACCAAGCCGGACCGGGTGGTGGCCAACACGAACTACGGGCCGCTGACCGAGGCGGACCGTGACTTCGTGGTGAAGGTGCGCGCGGCGGGGCTGTGGGAGCACCCGCTGGGGCTGCTGGCGATGGAGCGGGGGACGACGCCGGAGATGAAGACGGCGGGCGAGCATCTGGTCGTGGGTCACGGCCGGCTCGACGCATCCTGCCGCAGAATCTCGCTGGAACTCGGCATCACCCTGCCGAACCAGGCGTCCCCGCAGCAGCAGGGGTTCGTGGAGACCATCAAGTCCACCAACGGCAAGGAGTTCGACTCCACCGCGGTGAACATCATGCGGGTGACACACGGGCAGATCTTCCCCGCCATCGCCAACATCCGGGCCAGCACCAGGAACACTCTGGTCAGGCAGTTGGCCGACCAGGCCAACGACACGGTGCTCGACCACATCACGGTGCTGGAGGCGACCGGGCTGGTCAATCACGAGCAGGTCAACTTCCAGCAGACCAGCCCGCCCAAGATGCCGCTGGAGGCGGTGACCCCACCGGCACCGCAGGCGGGTGCGCCGGTCCTCGCCCTGGAGATCCCCAAGAACCTGCAGGACCTCAACACGGTCTCTCCGGCGCCGTCACCGGTCCCGACGGTCAAGTAGGGGGTGGCGGCCCCGGTCGGTCACGACCCGCGGCGGGGCCTGCCCCGCCGCGGGTTCTTCGTGGTGTCGCCGGTGCCCGTCCGGCGCCCGCGTCCGGCGGACCCGGCGGCCGGCTGTCCGCGCCGGGGGCCGGCGTCGGCCCGCTCGCGCTTCTTCTCCCGCGCCGGCTGCTGGGTGCGGCCGCGGGTGCTGTTGACGGTCCGGCCCCGGACGATGCCGATGAAGTCCTCCACCCGGTCGGTCGTCGCCGCCTCGGGCCAGGCCAGCGCCACCCGCGACTCGGGTGCGGCGTCGAGCGGCCGGTGGGTGAGGTCCTTGCGGTGGTGCAGCCGGGCGAGTGACAGCGGTACCACGAGCACGCCGATCCCGGCCGCGACGAGTTCGATGGCGTCCGCGGTGGTGGCGGGTCGCTCCAGGGCGGACCGCCCGGGCAGGCTCTCCCATTCGAGGACGTCGTCGAGGGGGTGCAGCACGATCTCGTCGGCCAGGTCCTCCGGTGACACCGTGTCGGCGGCCGTGACCAGATGGTCCTTCGGGACCACGACGACGGTCTGTTCGGTGTAGAGGGGGATCGCGCTGAGCACCGTACGGTCGACGGGCAGCCGGACGAGGCCCGCGTCGGCATCGCCGCCCAGCAGCAGGTCCCGCGCGGCAGCCGCGGGTACCTGGGTGAGGGTCAGCGGGACGCCGGGCAGCCGCTCGTTCCAGATGCGCACCCACTTGCCGGGCATCACGCCGGGTACGTACACGAGGCGGAACGAGGGGGACACTTCCGAGCCTGTCACCCGGCCAGGTTACCGGCCGTGGTCGGCGGTCGCGCACACGCTCGATACCCTGGGCTCCATGACGCAACACCAGAGCACCCAGACGATGAAGCCCGCGACCGCGGCGAAGAAGCTGGGTGTGTACCTCGAGGCCACCCCCGACGAGTTCCGGGAGGGTGTCGTCTCACGCGCCGAGCTGAACGCGCTCCAGGCGGACCCGCCGCAGTGGCTGAGGGACCTGCGGCGCGACGGCCCGCATCCCCGTCCGGTGGTCGCGGCGAAGCTGGGCGTGTCCATCGCCGGTCTGGCGCGCGGCGGAGTCACCGAGCCCCTCACCACCGACCGGATCGAGGCCCTCAAGCAGGAGCGCCCCGAGTGGCTGGAGCGGGAGCGTGCCACCCAGGCGGAGGTCCGCAAGGAGACCGCACGCCTCAAGAAGCGGGACGCGGAGCGCGCGGAACGCGGCAACTGACCCGTCCCCGCGCTCCGCTCCGATCGCCCCCGGCCGGGTCCCGGCTCCGGGGGCGTTCCGGTCTCCGGGGAGGTTCCGGTCCTGGTGGCCGAAAACGCCAGCCCACGCCACCCTTCCGATGGATAGAAATATCTACGACCATGGCCCGTACCGCACGCGCCCGCAGTGGCGCGGCCGACCGCGTCCGGGGTGGGACATGCACAGCGCCATGTGGAAGCAAGCCGTCGAGTGGCTGGCCGCGGCGGCCACGGACCCGCAGGAATGCAAGCGCGAGTGGGATCACGGCAAGGGGACGGCGCTCCTCGCGGCGGGCCGGTACTGGGATGTGCTCAGCGTGCCCGACCGGCTCGGGCTGCTCGCCCTGGACATCCTGTGGCGCGATCCCCTGAAGGCCCCCGGGCCCACGCTGGTGGACATCACGGCCCGCAGAGTGGGGTTCTTCCTGCCGCCCGATCCGGTCAGTGAATGGGTGGGTTTCGGCGTGCGGCACGTCGGCCGGGGATCCTGGGTCGCCGTACCGCCGCCGTACCGCCCCGCGGGCCGGCTGGAGTGGCTCGTCCCCCCGGACGGCACCGGCGCCCTGCACTCCCCCGGCCCGCTCGAGACCGCCCTGCGCGAGGCGACCGGCACGCTCGCCGTGCTGGCGCCGGTCAGTGCGGAGCCGGCGGGGTCGGACCGCTGGTGAGTCGCCCGTCCTCACCCGGCGGCCCCAGGAGGGGGACCGGGACGAGAAAGGGCACGGGCAGCACCGTCGCGCGCTCGCTCACGGTCGGAGCGGCGAAGGAGGCCCACAGGCTGTCACGGTGCTCCGGGACCGTGTGCCCCTTGGCCCGCCACTCCGCGACCAGCGCCGAGTAGATCGGTGTGTGGCCCGCGTACCCGCTGGTGAGTTCGGCGTACGGCCGGCGCGCGGCGTCGTGCCCGAGAAGGCACCGCGCCGTCCCAGTGCTGTCCATGCCGGAGCAACGCGCCGCCGTGCGCCGCCGGTACGCCGATGGCTCCGGGTCCGCCCGGTCGGGTGAAGCCGTCACCCACACGGCCGCGCAGGCCGGGAGGGGCCTGCGGAGGTGGGCGTGCGGCGGCTCGCCGGGGCGGTGCCGCGCATGCCCTTCGCCGACTTCCCGGGAAACGGTCCGCCGTGCGTCGGCGGCACGGCCCGAACCGGGCCCCGGACCTGCTCGCGGCGTCCCCGCGGGCGGGCCGAACGCGGCCTCACCGGGAGAGGGGGCCCTCCCCGGGCCCGGAAGATACTTCACATTCCGTGCGTGTCCCCACCCACACCGCCGGGCGCCGTTCGGACCGGGGTTGACCCTCGACCTGGTCGAGGGATCAGAGTCGTGGGCGTGGAGAGCGAGATGCGCAGCATTGGTGAGATGGCCCGGGACAGCGGACTGGGCGCGAGTGCCCTGCGGTTCTACGACCGTGCCGGTGTCCTGGTTCCCGACCACGTCGATCCGGTCAGCGGCTACCGCTGGTACGCGCCCGGGCAGCTGTCCGAGGCCCGGCTCCTGGCCCGGTTGCGCCGGGCCGGCATGCCGCTGGCGGACATCCGGCTGGTGCTGGCCGGCTGGACGGGCGCCGACACCGATCTCGTCCGGCAGCTCCTGCGGACGCATCTGCGCCGACTGGAACGGGGGCTGACCGCCGCCCGCGAAGAGTTCTCCACGCTCCGAGCCCTACTGGACCAAAGGGAGAACCCCATGATCTCACCGCGCACCGGCACCGCCGTCCGGCTGCCCCTCTCCGGCCCGCGACTGGCCGCCGCGCTGGACGCGGTCCGGTTCGCCGCCGGCACCGACCCGGAGCTGCCGATGCTCGGCGGCATCCATCTCGACATCGACGACGGCGAACTGCGTGTGGTGGCCACCGACCGGTACCGGATGGCCGTGGCGCATCTGGCCGCCGACGGGCACGACGGGCCCCGCGTGCGGGCGACCGTGCCCCTGCCGCTCGCCGACGCGATGCGGCCCCTGCTGGACGCAGACCAGGAGGTGTGGCTCGCCCTGGACGGGGACCGTGTGAGCCTGGAGGCCGGGGACCGGCAGACGGCGGGCCAGTGCCTCGGCCACGACTTCCCCGACTACCGGCGTCTGGTCCGCCTCCCGGCCGGGCGACGTGCCCTCGTGGACGTACCGGCGTTCCGGGAGGCGCTGCGCACCGGTCCGGTGCGCGAGCAGGAAGGGGGCTCCGGCGTCCTGAGCGTGCTGGAGGTGTCGGACGACGGATCGGTCGCCCTGGCCGGGGACGGCGCCGCGGGCCAGGAACTCGTCGCCGTCAACCGCGCGTTCCTGCTGGAGGCGCTGGCCGCGGGGGCCCGCGACCGGCTGGTCCTTGAGCTCGGTTCCCCCACCGCGCCGCTCGCCGTCCGCCGGCCGGACGACGAGCACACGTTCTCACTGCTGATGCCGGTGCGGCTGGAGAGTTAAGGGGCATCCGGCAGATCATGCCGGGGGCATGGGGTCCGGCACGCTCGTCCGCGGCGTTGTCGTCGGTGGTCGACGCTCCGCGTCGCCGCCCTCCTCCGCCGTGCGGCTGAACGCACCGGACCCCACCCGGCCCAGCCGGCCGGATGCCCTCGGTTGCCTCCGGCCCGATCCGCCGACCCCCCTGAGGCCGGGCCGACGGCTCCGTGAGGCACGGGGAGCGGTGTCTCGCGGGCGGCGGGAACGCGGAGGGGCGTCGTCCGTACCGGGGAGGGCGGCGCCCCGGAGCGGTTCAGCGTTCGACGCCGCTGTCCTCCACCGGTTCCAGCGTCTCCGCGGCCGGCGTCGCGCTCTGTACGGGCACGGCGTCGGCCGATGCCGTACGGCGCGCGGCCAGGCGCAGCGCGACGGGCTCGGTGTAGCGGGCGGTGAGCGGGCCGAGGACGACGAGGACCAGGACGTACGCGGTGGCCAGCGGGCCGAGGTCCGGCTCGATGCCGGCGGTGACCGCGAGTCCGGCGATGACGATGGAGAACTCGCCGCGGGCGACCAGGGTGCCACCCGCGCGCCAGCGGCCCTTGGGCGAGATCCCGGCCCTGCGGGCGGCCCAGTACCCGGTGGCGATCTTTGTCAGCGCGGTGACGACGGCCAGCCCGAGGGCGGGCAGGAGCACCGGCGGGATGGACTGCGGGTCCGTGTGCAGGCCGAAGAAGACGAAGAACACCGCGGCGAACAGGTCCCGCAGCGGCGCCAGCAGGTTGTGCGCGCCCTCGGCCACCTCACCGGACAGGGCGATGCCCACCAGGAACGCGCCCACGGCCGCCGACACCTGCAGCTGCTGGGCCAGTCCCGCGACCAGCAGGGTGAGGCCCAGTACGACCAGCAGCAGTTTCTCCGGGTCGTCGCTGGAGACGAACCGCGAGATGAGCCGCCCGTAGCGGACGGCGACGAACAGCACGAGCCCGGCGACACCCAGTGCGATGGCCAGCGTGACGCTGCCCGCGGCGAGGCTGACGCCGGCCAGCAGGGCCGTGATGATCGGCAGGTAGACGGCCATCGCCAGGTCCTCGAGCACGAGGATGCTGAGGATGACCGGCGTCTCCCGGTTGCCGAGACGTCCGAGGTCCCCGAGGACCTTCGCGATGACGCCGGAGGAGGAGATCCAGGTGACACCGGCCAGGACCACCGCCGCCACCGGGCCCCAGCCGAGGAGCAGGGCCAGGGCGGCGCCGGGCAGGGCGTTCAGCGCCATGTCCACGAGACCGGCCGGGTACTGGGTCTTGAGGTTGGAGACCAGATCGCTGGCCGTGTACTCCAGGCCGAGCATGAGCAGCAGGAGGATGACGCCGATCTCGGCGCCGATCGCCACGAACTCCTCACTCGCGCCGAGCGGCAGCAGCCCGCCTTCGCCGAACGCGAGGCCGGCCAGCAGATAGAGGGGGATCGGGGAGAACTGGAGGCGTCCGGCGAGGCGGCCCAGCAGACCGAGCCCGAGGATGATCGCGCCGAACTCGATCAGGAAGATGGCGGAAGAGTGCACGCGCTCACTCCCGCCCGAGAATCGCGGCGGCGGCGTCGATGCCCTCGCGGGTACCGATCAGGATCAGTGTGTCCCCTCCGGCCAGCCGGAAGTCCGGCGCGGGGGACGGGATCGCCTCGGCCCGCCGCAGCACGGCCACGATGGACGCCCCGGTGTCGGTGCGCATCCGGGTCTCGCCCAGCAGACGGCCGTTCCAGTGGGAGACGGAGGACAGTTCGATGCGCTCGGCGACCAGCCCCAGGTCGGTGGTGTGCAGGAGGTTGGGGCTGTGGTGGGCGGGCATCAGCGCGTCGATGAGCGCGGCCGACTCGGCGACGGTCAGGCGCAGCGACCGGGCGCAGGCGTCCGGGTCGTCGGCACGGTAGACATTGATCGTGCGGGCACCGTCGCGGTGGGCGATCACGGACAGGTGCTCGTGCTCACGCGTGGTGAGATCGTATTTCACGCCGATGCCCGGCAGCGGCGTCGCGCTCATGCGTGGAGCAGGCACAGCCCGTCCCCTTCCGATTCTTCTGATGTCATCCGGTGCGGGGTGCCGCACCGGCCGTGCACGGCCCTGGTGATCGACCCCCACGGAGCTAATGGTGCCATCCCGCCGAACGGCCGGAACATGGGTGTCGTCACGGATGGACAAGGATCGGCGGAATGGGGAGGATTCCCGCGGAAGCCGTGTTTGCGCAGCTGGAAGCCCCCTCGGGGCGGCCTCGGCGCGAACCGACGCGTACGCTGCGTCCTGTGCGGGTACTCGAACGCGCGCTTGGACGGGAGTAAGACGTGGATGACACGGTGATCGTTGGAGTGGACGGCTCGCCGTCCAGCCTTGCCGCGGTGGACGTCGCGGCCGACGAGGCGCGGCTGCGCGGCGCACGGCTGCGGCTCGTGCACGCCTTCAGCCGCCCGGCCGATCTGGACCCGATGATCAACGGCGCGCTGGCGCAGGCCGAGCAGCGTGCCCGTGAGCGTACGCCGGGTCTTGAGATCGACCGGACCGTGGCGTCCGGCGAGACGCTCACGGTGCTGCGGAGCGAGGCACGGCACGCGGTGCTGACGGTGGTCGGCGAGCGGGGCCGTACCGGCTTCGGGGGTCTGCTGGTGGGTTCGACCGTCGTGCAGCTGGCGGCGCACGGGCACGGTCCGCTGATGGTGGTCCGCGGCCGGGAGAATCCGGGGGGACCCGTCCTTCTCGCCGTGGACGGCTCGCCGGCCGGCCAGGAGGCCGCGTCGTTCGCCTTCGCCGAGGCCGCGCTGCGCGGGGCCCCACTGGTCGCGATGCATGTGTGGAACACCTGGAGCGAGCCGACACCGTACGAGGAAGCGGCTGATCCGTTGAGCGTGGTGGTGGACCTCGACCGGCTCGTGGCACAGCACCAGCGGCTGCTGGAGGAAGCCGTCGCGCCGTCGCGGACCGCACATCCGGAGGTCGCGGTGGAGCTGCGCCTGGAGCGGGCCCGGGTACGTCACGCGCTGCTGGACGCGACCCGGGAGGCCCAGCTGGTGGTGGCCGGGGCCCGGGGGCACGGCGGTTTCACCGGAATGCTGCTCGGTTCGGTCAGCCAGGCGCTGCTCCACCACGCCGACTGTCCGGTCGTCGTGGTCCGCGCCTGACATGGGTGACGTGCGCGTCAGCCGGGGAAGCTGAGCCGCACCCGGCGGTCGGGGTTGTCCCGGTTGGTGTCCACCAACCCCCGTCAGGACAAGCCCAGGCTGACCGGGTGCCGCGGCGCTCAGCCAACCCGTGATCGTCTCTGATTCATGACGGACAGCCGGTCGGGCCGCGAGGCAGCCCCTACGCACCGATGCACGTCACATCTGCGAGACACGCACCGTGAACGCGTCGGCCGAGCGAAGAAACGTTGCCGAGGAGTCAGCAAGCGCGGCCTGCTGCCACAGGTCAAACCTGCTCAGTCCCGGGACCTGCGCAGCCACGACGGAGACGTCAGCTTGAGTGAACCGTTCCGACTGGTCGTTCGCGCTGTTCGCCGTACCTATCCAGTACCTGAGCGGCGAGCGTCGTCCAGGACGTCACGCAGTGCCCAGTAGGCAGGTTTCGCCTCGTACGTCACGTCCCAGGGAAGAGCGTTTCCCGGACTCGGGGGATAGTGTCGCAGGTCAGCCGTGGAGCCGTACTTGTCGGTGAAACCCCAGGTCGAGAACGAGGTGCAGTTGGGTTCTTCGCCGCAGACGGCGAGTTTCCCCGCCAACTGGCGGGCCTGAATGTCCTCTTCGTCCTCGTCGACGAGGACGTCCGCCTCCGAGACCCGGGCCTTCAGGCCGAGCCCGGCCAAGGCCCGGACCTTCCGGCGGAAGACCTCGGGGTCGGTACGGTCGCCGACGGCGTATTCGTGGTCCTGGAAACCGACGCCATCGATCGGAACGCCCCGCTCCTTCAGCCGGATCAGCAGCGCGTAGAGGGCATCCCAGCGTGGGCCGTCCTCCTCCACCCCGTACTCGTTGAGGTACAGCACCGCGTGCGGGTCGGCCTCGCGGGCCGCACGGAAGGCGATGTCGATGTACTGCTCACCCATCGCTTCGAACCACAACTGTGGCCGCACGCCCCTGTTGCCGTTGGAGTAGTCCTCGTCCTCGTCGGACATGGGCTCGTTCACCACGTCCCATTCCGCCACCTTCCCCCGGAAGTGGCCCGCTACCGCGCGTATGTGTTCCACCATGACGCGCCTGCGCTGCTCGTGGGGCATCTCGGCACGCAACCATGCAGGCAGGGCTTCGAACCAGACGAGGGTGTGGCCGTGCACCTTCATCCTGTTGGCCTCGGCGAAGTCCACCAGGGTATCGCCTTCCGCGAACGCGAACACGCCGCGTCGAGGCTGGACGAACTGCGGCTTGAAGTCGTTTTCCGGCGTAAGCATGGAGAACTCCTCACCCGCCGTCCGGCGGTAGGCGCTGTCAGTCAGCAAGGGGCCCGCGGCGAGGGCGGTTCCCATACGGATCGGGCGTGGAAGAACCGCGGCCAGATCACGCATCGCATCGCTGGACCGGGGCACTCGCAGGTCAGGCGCGTCCACGACGGACATTCGGCCCCGGCCCAGTGACCGCGCGTGGAGATCGCTGAGGGTCCAGCCCTTCCCGCGAGTTCCCGCATCCGCGCCGAACCAGATGCGGCCACCGCCGAAGACGTCCCGCGCGGGAACAGTTCCCACGACCCTACCGTCGGCCTCCAGCACAAGCCTGTTCGCGCGGACTTCGACGGCGAGGCGGACTTCGAGCCCCAGGCCGCCCCCGAAGGTCCGGGTCATCGCGGGTCTGTCGGAGTCCCCGTCCCAGCGGTCGATCCGGAGCCTCTCGCCGACCACGCCGATGCGCACGCCGCGCCGTTCGTAGCGCCATTCGTCGTAGATGACCGGGGTCTCACCGTACAGATGCAGGTAGGCATCCGTGTCGTCCGTGCGCCGCAGGCCGGCTTCGATCCGGACATCCCCTCGGAACACCATGTGGGGACCTCTCAGGTTCACCGGTGGGTTCGGCTGTCCGCCGGTACCGTCCTGGCGTGTGATGCGCCGGTCGAGGGGTGTGACCCGTATCCCTGCGCCCGTGGGCTTCCCGCCGGCGAAATGAGCCCAGTCCCGGCCGTTCAGGAGGTCCTCCACAGGTCCCCGCACGGGTGCGGAGGTGCCGGCACAGTCCCCCGAGACACCAGCGACCAAGGCACACACCACCGCGATGACAGCGCTCTTTCGAAACCGCATGAACAGCAGCGCTCCGTAACCTCGGTCCGTCTTCCGACGGCATCGCCGCCCTCAGCCACACCGCCGCCGAGCACCGTCCTCCCCAGCCGCGGCAAGAACGGTGCGCAACCGATCGCGCCGCCCCCCGCTATGACTGATCGCGATTGTCTCAGGTGCGAGTGGGGGGACCGTCGGCGGAGGACCGTTCTGTCGGCGACGGACGAAAACTGACCGCTGAACGGCGGCGACGTGCGGCCCGGTCAGGGCAAAGGCACGGCCCTCGACTTCGCACATGGTGAGCTGCTCCCAAGTGGCTGCCACCGTCCGGTCCGGTGGAGTTCCAGGGTTGCGGCGAGGCGGATGACGGCGGTGTGCCAGTGAGAAGTGGCGGGGGCCGGGCCGTGGGTGCGGAGGGTGGTTGTCACGGCGGAGACCTTGTCCGCGGTGGTGTGGAAGCCGGTTCGGTGCAGGAGGGCGGCTGCTGACTCGAGGATGTCGTGGTCGGTGGCAGTCAGGTTCTTCAGGCCGTGGTGGGCGGCCTCGGCGAGGGCGGCGAGGGCCTGTTCCAGGGCGGTGGTGAGGGGGTTGTCCGGGGGGTGCGGGGCGACGGGGAGGGTGGTGTCGCCGTCGCCGGGGGCGAGGTCGGGGACGAGGACGCCGCGGGAGGTGCGGACGGCGAGAGGGGCGAGGAGGACCCTGCCCCGGTCATGGCGGAGGGCACCGCTGATCCGGTCCGCGGTGCCGGAGGCGAGGGCGTCGGCCAGGGCGTCCAGGGTGCCGGGGCAGTGGGGGTTGTGCTCGGCGCTCAGCAGGGCCTCGTTGCCGGCCGGGTCGTGAAGGACGGCTTCGAGGCGCTGTGCGGCCGGGTCGTAGCGCACGGGTCCGGCCTCGGCGACGGCGAGGACGCGCATGGACTCGGCCTCCACTCGAGGGCGGACGAGGCGGGGAGGGAGGGTACCGGGGGCGGGGAACTGCGCGGCGAGGTCGGTGACCAGCAGCCCGGGTGGCAGGTCGTCCCAGGCGACGCCGACGGGGGTGACGGACGTGGTGGCGATCCGGCCGCGGGAGATCTCCACGGCGCGGCAGGCTGTGCGGGAGGTGGCCTCGCTGACCACGTTGGCGGCGGCAAGGGTGCGCAGGTTCGTGCCGAGGATCCTTCGGGAGCCGAGGTCGTGGCCGGTGGGCGCCTGATCATCGGGCAGCTCCCAGCGTTTGTGCAGCACGAGGACGATGCCGGCATCGGGGTGGGCGAAGAAGACGTCGGCGGTGCGGTCGCGGGCGGAGCCGTTGACGTGGCAGCCGAGGGCGACGAGGCGGACTCGGCGCAAGGCTGTGCGAGCCGTCTCGGCAGTGCCGAGGACGGCTGCGGGGTCGGTGGGGGCGGCGCGGTGGCGGGCGTGGAGTTCGGCGAGGAGCAGGGCGTGGGTCTCGCGGTCGTGGCGGGCGCCGCGGACGGCGTGCTCGGCGAGCTGGTGGCGTATCCCCTCGAGGGCCGCGGCGGGCCAGTGGCGGCCGGCGGCCATGAGGGCGGCGCCGGCACGGCGGAGGGTTCCGTCCAGGACGGGGCCGGCCTGGGGGACGCCTTCGACGAGGAGTTCGTCGACGAGGTCCATGGCTGCGCGGTGGGCGCCGTCGCCGTCGTCCCGGCTTGATTCCTTTCCTCCGACGGTGACGCGGTCGCTGCCCTCGGTGTCGGCGGCTCGGAAGGCCCAGACGGCAAGTACGACCATCGCGCCGCGCAGCGGCTCGGCGGCGTCGGTGACGGCGAAGCCGGGGCGGTGGGGTACGGGGAAGCGGACGGTGCAGGCGGGGAGTTCGACGGCGGGAACGGGGTCGGCGGGGGTGGGGCGGTGCAGGACGGCCCGGTAGCCGCGGTCGCGGGTGCGACGGGCTGCGGTGAGGGCGGGACGGCCGAAGGCCTCGGCGAGGGCGGTGTCGTCGATGCTTCCGGGGGACCAGTCGGTGAAGGGCGGCGGGATGTCCGACGCGGTCGCGGTGCGCTGGTAGGCGAGGACGAGGCCGATGCGGTGGCGGCAGACTCCGTGGGCCTCGCAGCTGCAGCGGGAGTCCTGCAGGGTGGCGCCGGGCGGCAGTCGGGTCTCGGTACCGTCAGGAAAGCGGCCGTACACGGTGTGGTCGCCGGTGACGTCCAGGTCGGGGCCTGCTCCGGCGTCGAGGTCCTTGGCGGCGCGTTTGACCAGGCCGCGGTTGGCGAGGGCGGCGAGGGTGTCGGGGGTGAGGGCGAGCAGGTCGGTGCGGGTCATGCCGTCCGTCCTCCGTGGGCCATTCTGTCGGCGACGAATTCGGCCAGGTGGCCGGGGGTCATGGCGCCGATGTGTGCGCCGGCCTCGGCGAGGCGGCCGGCCAGGTCGCGGTCGTAGGAGGGGGCGGCCTCCTCGTCGAGGGCGGCGAGGCCGAGGACGGTGACGCCCTGTCCGGTCAGGTCGCGGACGGTACGGGTCAGGCGGTGGGCGTCGCCGCCCTCGTAGAAGTCGGTGATCAGGGCGACGATCGTGCGGCGCGGGTTGTCGACGAGGCCGGCGGAGTAGTCGACGGCGCGGGCGATGTCGGTGCCACCGCCGAGCTGGACCTTCATCAAGAGTTCGACGGGGTCGGTGACGTCGGAGGTGAGGTCGACGACCTGCGTGTCGAAAGCAACCACATGGGTGCGCAGTCCGGGCAGGCCCCATAGGCAGGCCGCCGTGACGGCGGAGTGGATCACGGATCCGGCCATGGAGCCGGACTGGTCGACGAGGAGGATCAGCTGCCACTGCTCGATGTGGCGGCGGGTGCGGGAGTGGAAGTGCGGCCGCTCGATGAGGATACGGCGGTCCTCGGGCCGGTAGTGGGCGAGGTTGGCGCGGATCGTGGCCCTGAAGTCGAAGTTCCGGGCGCGGGGGGTTCGGCTGGGTCGGCGGGAGCGGGCTCCGGTGAGGGCGCGCCGGATCTCCGGCCTCAGCCGCTCGGTCAGGTCACGCACGACGGCTTCGACGATGCGCCGGGCGGCGGCCAGAATCTGCGGGTTCATCAGGTGTTTGGTGCGCAGCACGGCCCGCAGCAGGCTGGTGCTGGGTTCTACGCGGAGAAGAACGTCGGGATCGGTGACGATCTCGTCGATGCCGTAGGTCTCCACGGCGTCGCGTTCGAGACGTTCGACCGTCTCCCGGGGGAAGAGACGGTGGATGTCGTCGAGCCAGTCGACGACGGCGAGCGTGGAGGGGCCGTCGCCGCCCTCCCGGCCGTCGGCGGTGCCGCGGCGTTCACCACGGCGGGCGAGGTCGTCGTCGCGGCCGTAGAGCCACTGGAGGGCGGTGTCGCGGACGGCGTCCGGGCCGTCGAGGCCGCCGGTGCGGCGTTCGGCGGGGGCGCCGAGGATCAGCCGCCAGCGTTCCAGTCCTGCGCGGGGGTCGTCGGGGGTCATCGGGGTGCTCCGAGGGCGTGCCGGTCGAGCAGGAGGTCGGTGTGTTCCTCGAGGGCCGCGGCGCGGGCGAGGAGCAGCGGGTCGGCGGTGGTGCGCAGCAGGGTGCGGGCGGAGCCGTGCAGGTTCCGGCGGTCGAGGAGGAGTTGTGCGACGCGTTCGCGTTCACGGGGCGGGAAGAAGGCGAAGGCCTGCCGCAGGGCGGGCAGGGCGTGGAGGAAGACGTCGTCGGTCATGGTGGTGACGACGCCGTCCAGGGTGTCGAGCAGGGACTGTTCGCCCTCCGGGGCGGGCCGCAGGATCTCTTCGCGGGCGAGGGCGAGCAGGCCGGCCAGCCAGTCGCCGAGGGCGGCGGGGTCGGCCGCGACGGCGAACGCTTCGGCCTCGCCGGCGGGTTCGGCCAGGGCTCCGAGGGCGCGGCGCAGGCCCAGGGCGGCGCCGCGCAGGTCGGCGGGGGCGTGCCGGTCGCGGGCGATGCGGGCGGCGGTTGCGGCGGCGGTTTCCGGGGTGAGACCAAGGGCGGGTGCGGCGTGGAGGAGGGCGTCGCGGGCGGCGGTCAGGGCGCGCAGGCGGGGGACGTCGACGCCGGGCGGGCCGCCGTGGAGGCCCTCCACCAGGTGGAAGAGCCGGTGGACGGCGTGGTCGAGGACGGTGCCGAGCAGCGGGTCACGGGCGGTACCGAAGACGCGGTCATGGCGCCAGAGGCCCAGGACCACGGCGAGGGCCCGCCCGAGGGGGCCGGGGTCGGCGGCGGTACGGATCCGGTGGGCGAGGCCGTCCAGGAGGTCGTTGGAGAGGGTTCCGGCTCCGCAGAGGACGGCGTCGAAGAGGAGGGCGGCGGTGGTACCGGCGTCGGCGGCTGTGCCGGTGTCGCGGAGGCGGCGGGCGAGGAGCGCCGTGGCGGCCTCGTCGGGGCGGGCTCCGTAGGCGCCGGCCTCGGTCAGTGCGGCGTCGCGGCCGGTGCGGGGGCAAGGTTCCCAGGTTTCGTGGTCGCGGGGGTCGGCTCCGTGGTCGGGGCCGGTGCGGCGGGTGTGGCCGGGGATGCCGAGGATGCGCAACTGGTGGAGGAAGCGGCTGCGTTCGAGCCCTCGGGGGTCGGTGAGGTCGAGGTCGAGGGTGCGGCCGCCGTCAAGGCCGAGGCGGATCTCCTCGGCGGTCACGTGGTGGACCAGGGGTGGCAGCGGGGTGTCGGGGTGGAGGCGGCCGGTGCGGTCGCCGGTGCAGGCGAGGACCATTTCGATGACGGCGGGGTGGGCGCCGGGTCTCAGGGGGCCGTCGGTGTTCCAGGGCAGCGGCTGGTCGAGGTCGTCGGTGATCAGTGCGGCGGCGAGGCCGTCCAGGACGTCGACGCGGGCGGGGCGGGGGTGTCCGCGGAGGGCGGCGAGGCCTTCGGTGAGGGTGTGGGCGGAGATCAGGGCGGCGGTGGAGGCGGGGAGGCGGCGGGCGCGGAGCCGTTCCACGACGGTGCGATGGAGGCTTTTCGCGGCCGCGTCGGGGCCTTCGTCCCACAGGTACTGGTAGTAGCCGGGGGACGGCATGCCGGACTGGTAGCCGGCGAAGGCGTCCATCTGGCGGAAGGAGTAGGGCACCAGGAAGCTGCCGCCCGCAGCCCCGTCGGGCGGGACGGGCACCGGGGGCCATGCGTCGGGTTCGGCGCCCGGAGACGTGCCGGGGGCGGCGGTGAGGGTGCGCAGGGCGGGCTGGTGGAAGCCGCCGGTCACCACCAGGACCGGCCGGCTGCCGGCGTGTGCGACCGCGGCACGGACCCAGGAGGCCATGTACTGCTCGCGGGCACGGTCCCCGTCATCGGCCTCGGTGTCGCCGCGCACCAGGGCGAAGTAGGCGTCCAGGCGGTCCTGCAGGCCGTCCGGATCGGCGATCTCGAAGAGGTGGTCCCACAGGGCGTCCACGGTATCGACCCGGTAACGGGCGCGGAGCCGTTCGGTGGCGCGGCTGTAGCGGGCCTCGGCGTCGGCGTAGCGGTTGGCTGCGCCGTCGGGGCGGTCGGTGAAAGCGCGGTGCCAGGCGGGCAGGTCGATGAACCGGACCTCGGCGCCCGCGGTACGGCCCTCGGTGAGTGCCACCCATTCCGGGGAGTACGCGCACAGCGGGGCCCAGGAAGTGGCGACCCGTTCGGTGCCACGGTAGTGGCTGAAGACGGCGATGGGCAGTTCGTGTCCGAGGAGCAGTTCGCCGATCCGGTCGTTCATGTCGGCGGGGCCCTCGACCAGGACGTATGCCGGGCGCAGTGCGCGGATCGTGCGGCGAACGAGGCCGGCGCAGGCCGGTGAGTGGTGGCGCACCCCCAGGAAGGTGACGCGGGCGGTGCTCACCGTTGGTCCAGCAGGTGCCGGGCCTCGTGGAGGGCCTGCCACTGGGGGCCTCGGCGCAGGCGGGCCTGCTGTTCGAGGAAGCGGCGCAGGCGGGCGAGGTCCTCAGGGCTGTCCTTGGCGGCGGTGCCGGCGAGACAGGAGACGACGTCGGCGGCGTTGCCGGCCTCGCCGCGCAGGAACCAGCCGCGCAGGCCGACGGCGTGGGCCATGGAGACGGCTTCGGCGGTGCTCATCACTGCGGAGGGCCGGTCGCCCTGGCCGGGTGCGCCGCGCAGTTCGCGGAAGGTACCGACCAGTACCTCGAGGACGTCCCGGTCGGGTGCCCGCTCGACTCCGGACTCGCGGAGCAGGGCCGTGGACTCGGTTTCGACGAGGGCGAGTTCGGTGTCGAGATCGGGTATCGGGAAGACAGTCTCGAAGTTGAAACGGCGTTTGAGTGCGGCGCTCATCTCATTGACGCCGCGGTCGCGGGTGTTGGCGGTGGCGATGACGTTGAAGCCCTGGCGGGCGAAGACCATGCCGTCGTCGCCGTCGAGTTCGGGGACGGCGACGACGCGTTCGGAGAGCAGGGAGAGCAGGCAGTCCTGGACCTCGAGGGGGCAGCGGGTGATCTCCTCGAAGCGGACGATGCGTCCCTCGGCCATGCCGCGGAGCATGGGGGCGGGCACCAGGGAGCGGCGGGAGGGGCCTTCGGAGACCAGCAGGGCATAGTTCCAGGAGTACTTGATCTGGTCCTCGGTGGTGGCCGCGCCGCCCTGCACAGTGAGCGTGGAGGTGCCGCTGACGGCTGCCGCGATGAGCTCGGAGAGCAGTGACTTGGCAGTGCCGGGTTCGCCGACGAGCATCAGACCCCGGTTGGTGGCCAGGGTCACCAGGGCCCGTTCGACGAGCGAGGGGCTGCCGACGAACTTGCGGCTGATGCCGGCGTCGGGGTCTCCGACCACGAAGCGGAGGGAGGCACGGAGGCTGAGCTGCCAGCCGGGCGGCCGCGGGTCGGTGTCCCCGGCACGCAGCTCGGCGAGTTCGTCGGCATGGCGCACTTCTGCGGGCGGGCGCTGCAGGCGGGGCGGGGGCAGGTCGCTCACTGTGGTCATGGCGGGGCTCACTTGGCGGTGATGTCGGTCAGGTCGGCGAGGATCTCGGAGGCGATGACGGGGTCGATCTCGCCGAGGCGGTGCGGGTACGTGTGGTTGCGCCAGTAGTCACCGGGGGCGGTGTCGATCCATATGGTCTCGAGGGTCTGATCGGGAAACACGTCGACCATGCCGACGGCGATGCCGTCGTCGAGGGCGATGACGAGGTGGCGGTCGCGGGCGATCGGGCGGGAGAACCAGCGTTCCACGCCGTTGTCCTCGGGCGTGCCGCGTTCCCAGCCGCGCTTGGTGAGGCCGAGGAGTTTGCCGACGGGGACGGTGACGCCCTCGAAGCGGGTCAGCCGGTGGCCGGTGGCCTCCGCGTCGGTGAAGGCGTGCACGGGGCGCCCGAGCTGCGGGAAGGGCTGGAGGATCTCGTAGTCGGCGAAGAGGTCGGCCCAGGCCTCGAGTTCGTCTCCCAGATGGAGGGGGTGGGCGAGGCGCACGGTGGCGTCGGCGGGAAGGGTCCATGCGTCGTCGTGGACATCGGCGAGGGTGAGGTCCTCGGCGACACGGAACGCGGTCACCATGCCGTCGCCGTCGCCGAGCCAGACCAGGCGGCGCGCCAAGTGGCGCAGAAGGGGGTGTTCGACGAGCAGTTCGCGGAACTCGGCGGCGGTCCAGGAGCGGCCGGTGACCATGGCGGCCTCCAGACGGCGCAGTTGGTCGGAGGCAATGGTTCGGACCTCCTTCTTGAGGGCGGCGAACCGCTTGCGCTCGGCGGGGGCGAGTTCCGGGTCGTCCTTGACACCCGGGGCCGGCAGGGCCTTGCGGAGCTTGCCGGTCTCGTCGCGGACACAGGGGCGGAGCTGTTCGTCGAAGGTGACGGTGAAGCGGCGCGGGCCGTAGTCGATGACGGTGCTGCCGTCGTCGGCGAGGCCGAGGTCGGGGACCAGCCGGTCGGCGAGCTGGTCGGTGGTGAGGCCGAGTCCTTCGGCGACCTCGTCGATCTTCTCCCGGGCTCGCTTCTTGAGTGCCTTGAACGGCACACGCTGGGAGATGCCGTGCAGATGGCGCAGGGCGGTGTCGGTGCCGATCGCAGCGAGGACGGTGAGGCCCTCGACGGCCCGGTGATGGGCGTTCTCACCGGGCCAGGCACGCACGAGGGGAGTGAGACGGCGGACGGTCTCGTCGTCGCCGAGGAAGCCGAGGGCGTGGAGGGCCCAGCTGTCCTTGGCCGGCATGCCGTGGAACCGCCACGTCTCGAAGAGGGCCCAGGCGAACTCGGCGAGGGAGCCGGCGTCGCAGTGCTCGGTGACGGTGGCGAGGCCGGGGTAGACGTCACCGGGTTTGGCGATCTGCAGCATGGTCGTCACGTGGCGGACGGCGTCGGCGGGCAGGGCGCCGCGGCCGCCGGTGAGCCGGATCTGCGGGAACAGGGCGGGGTCGGCCCAGGTGCAGGGGGACGGCATCCTCGCCGGGAGGGCGGCCTCCAGCGGATCGCCGGCGAGGAGGTCGGCGACGATCTCCTCGGCCTCGGCGCCGCAGCCGGCGGCGATCTCCCGCACGGCCTCGGCGCCCACCTCCGCGGCGAGTTGCCGCAGGGCGTGTTCGGCGTGGGTGCGGGGCATGCCCGCCGGGCCGACGGCGTCGGGAACGAGGAAGGCGGCCGCGGCCCGGCCGTGGCGGCGGAGCCAGGCAAGAACCGTGGGCCTCAGCGACTGGCGGCGCACCAGCCACTCGGCCATCTGCCGGGCCACCTCGACGCTGCGGTAGGGCAGCAGCAGGCCGCAGGCGGTGGCCGGGTAGCGGGCGGCGAGCCGGCTCAGCGTCGGCAGGGCGTGCAGGCCGTGGCGGGCGGCGACGGGCCTGAGGTAGCTCTCGGTGTCCCAGACGTGCGCGGGTGCGAAGGCGTCGAGCAGGGGGCGTACGACGTCCTCGGGGCCGGTGACGAAGAGGCGGGCGGCTCGGATGTCGCCCCGCCACGTCCCCTGCTGCATCTGCCGGATCTCGCGGGACCAGTCGTGCTCACGCCACCAGGGGGTTTCGGCGACGGCGGTGGCCGCCCAGGCCTCCTGCTCCCCGGGCTTCCAGGCCATCTCGGCCTGCGGCGCCCCGGGGACGTCGCGGGCCACACGGGCCTTGCGGCTGGTGCGTTTCCGGGTCCACGGCGGGGCGGCCAGCAGGGCGGGGAGCGTCTCAGCAGGCGCCTCCGTGTCCCGTTCGCCTCGCTTCAGCAGCGGGGCGACGACGGCTGCGGACGCCTCGGGCAGGGCGGGCAACGTCTCCTTCGTGAGCTCCGGGTGGGTCACCACGTGCAGGGGCAGCAGCATCCGGGAGAGGGACGCCTGTTCGCTGTCGCCCGCCGCGGCGGCGGAGAGCAGCCGCAGGGCCCGCCGGGGGTAGCGGTTCATGGCGTTGAGCAGGGCGGGGCGGACATTGCGGTCGCCGCCCTTCTTCAGCAGCAGGCGGAAGGAGTCGTCGGTGGGCAGTTCGGCGGCCCAGCCCGCGACGTCCCGGTGTCCGTCGGATCCGTAGGCTCCGTCGAACGCGTCCTCCAGCAGGGACCCGACGTCGGGACCGAGCCGGTTCGCGAGGGTGGCGAGCAGTGGGAGGTTCCAGCCGTTCCAGCCGAGTCGTGCTCCTTCGCCGATGCGGGCGATCTGCTCCGGCCGGTACAGAGAGAGGAGGAGCATGCGCCGCAGGACGGGGTCGTTCGGTATCGGGCCGTCGCAGCACTCGTCGACCCAGGCATGCTCCTCGGGCACCAGGTAGGAGACCACGATGCGGCGCTCGGCGCTGTCCCGGAGGCCGGCGAGGGCCTCGACGGCCCGCCGTCGGGTCTCCTCGTCGACCCCCGCGAGCAGGTCCCGGATACGGGCGGCGGTCTCCCGCACGTAGTAGGTCTGGTAACCGGTCGTCCTCCGCAGCGCCGCATCGTACCGTCGGGAACCTGCCTGCATGTAATGGGGGTTGACGCATCCCAGCTCCACGACGGCACGAGCGGCGAACGGCAGGCCGTGTTCGCTCACGCAGGCGTCGACGAGCACGTCCACCATCGCGTAGTGCCAGCCGACGGCGATCTGCACGGCGGCTCCGAGCGGAGAGGGACTGCCCTCCCGGTGGGCCCGGCCCTCCTTCACCAGCTCCGGGTCGCTGCCGGAGGAGGAGAACATCTCCTCGAACCAGGCCGCCTCCTGCGCGTAGCGGCCAGCGGCCTTCTGCACCGCGTCCTCGGCCGGCTTCGCGGCGGCCCGGAGCGCGGGCAGGGCCCGCAGCCAGGTGGCCGGCATCTCGAACCGGTCCTCGTCGGCACGTTCCTGGTGCATGGCGCTGTTCCTCCCCGTCACCCGTTGCACGGGGACCTCATGAGCAGTTGTCGATCACGTTAGACCTCGGCACTGACAACGGTCGGGCCCGTGCACGCCTGGCGGCGGCACATCCGCATCGCAGGCTCCCCTGGCCCTCACGATCAACTTTCTTGTGCTGCTCGCGCTTTCGACCTGCGTCAGGTGTACGGGGCGCCGTTTTCCCGCAGATCGCCTCCTGCACCGATCGCTGCACCGGCGAGGTGCTGTGCGACTGGAAGGCCAACGGGGCTCCGGCACGGCTGTACGAGGCACGTCCACGGGCCGACGACAGGTGGGCCGCCGATGTGCCTTCATCGGCGAGGATGAAGCCCGCCGGCCAGGGGACGGGGCCGGGGCCGGAGCGGTCGGAAGTTCACGTAAGGGCGTGCGGCACCTCGTGGGACGCCAGTCTCCGTACCCGGAGGAGTTCCGAAGGGACGCCGTCGCGCTGTATCGCGCGGGCGGCGGCAAGCGCACGTACGCGGCCGTGGCCGCCGAGCTCGGGATCACCGGGGAGGCACTGCGCACATGGGTCCGCAAGGACACCGGGGCGAACGTGTCGGGCGTCCGGGACGGGAGCGGCCCGGAAAGTCAGGCCGATGAGTCGGCCCGGCTGCGGGCCGAGAAGGCCAGGATCCTGCGCCGGGCGGCCGCCTGTGGTCGCGTCCCGCGAGGTGGTGTAAGCGATCAGGCGCTTCGCCCTCCGGTACCCGGCTCGCGATGATCTCCACGTCGGCGCGGCACGTGAAGTGGCCCGGTCAGGCGCCGGGAGTGCCCCAGCCGGTCGACGTACCCGGCGTGACCTGCGAGTCCGGTCCGTTGATCGGCTACACCACCCGGCGGGACGCCATCCCGCCTGTTTCGCCAGGGAGGCGAAGTGAGGACCCGCCGCCGGGACTTCAGCTCCGACCACCGCGCCGACTTCGGCGTCAAGCGGCTGTGCCAGGTCCTGGGGGTCACCCGTCGTCACACGAGGCAGGGGAGAAGTCGTTGGGTACCAAGAACTTCCGGCACCCGGTGATCAGCCACGTGAGTCCCTCATTCCGCGCCGACACGTGGAGGTGGTGCGGAACCTCCGGGCCATTGGGCCGCCTTCCGTCAACCGACGCGGTGGATGGGCGGGCATTGCCATCGCGCGTCGATGACCTCGGGGCGCGGGAGGTACATGCGCAGCGCGACGAACCAGATGCCCTGCTGCGGCGTGGGCAGCCAGTTGGCCTCCCGCTCCGGCCCTGGCGAGTCCGGCTGCAGATAGAGGGTCAAAGCCCCGTCATCGTCTGTGCCCAACCCTCCGGTGCGGTCTCCGACGGAGTACCGGTCGATCGGATTCGGGATCAGGTTTCGGTCCTCGTCGTAGGCGGTCAGCGACCAGAACGCGTCGACCGGGGGCAGCGTCCCCGCGTCGAAGCGCAGCTCGTAGCGGCCGGTGGTCAGCGTCTCGCCGGCGTCGTCGGTGAAGGCCGTCAGATAGAACGCTTCCTCGGGATCGTTGACGGCGATGCCTACCAGGGACTGCTCCGCGGCCCGCCTGAGAAAGTCGTCCCCGTAATGCCCGACCTCCCCGGGAGGGTAGCGCCAGCCATTGACCAGATCGGCCCACTGGCCGCTGAACAGCTGCTGTTCGAGCATGGGCGAAGCGGTGGCGGCGGCCCGGATCAGGCCCTCCTTCACCGGCTCCGGCTGTGCCTCGACGTCCAGCCCCGGGCCGATGCCGATCTCGGCGAACTGCCGGAGCAGGACATCGTGGTGCTTCGGCGGAGGGTTCTCGGCCAGCGCCGCGTTGAGTGTCTTCCACGGACCGAGCGGATCCTCGGCGGGGTCGACCGGTACCGGTACGTCGCGGCGTTCCGGGACCGTGGCGTCCTCCTTGCCGAACAGGTGGAGCGGCGTCAGCCGGTACTGCTGCTGCAGCGCGTGGACGGCCGGGAGGTCCTCATCGCCCTCGACGAGGGTTCGCCCGACTATCAGGACCCACGGGGTGGGGGCGGGCGCCGTGCGGCGTACGCCCTCCGGAAGGTCCCCGCTCCAGCCCGGGCCGATGAGGGCGAAGTCACCGGCCTGCGATCCGGTTGCCCGCATGCCCACGTAGTCGTAGTTGTCGGAGGTGAAAGCGACCAGTTCGAAGGTGAAGTAGCGGGCGTCCATGTCCGGGTGCGAGAGGATGAGGGGCTCCTCGCGCAGGTCCACCCATGCCCAGGAATACAGCGTGTCGATGTTGGGTGACACGCCCTCCCGATCCGAGACGTCCCAGAGTTTGCGTGCATGCCAGAAGTGGTTGACGGCCATGTAGGGCGTCGTTTCCGTCTCGGGCTTCTGGGTCACCCACCGGTGGCGGAGCTCTGCGTTGTAGATGTAGGGGAAGCCGTAGATGAAGGCCTGCTCCCCCAACGTGTACGCGTACTCGCGGCGCCAGTCGTCCACCCGGCCGGTCAGCGCCGGCTTCACCGAGTGCCATGCCACGGGCAGGGCCCGCGTCACCTTCCTGGCACGGTCGATGGTGTCCCCCGGGTGACGTACGGCCGCCGCGGTGGCCTTTCCGGTTGCGGCCGCCACTTGGCCGATGCCGGCTGCCGCCACGGCGAGATCGTGGCGCAGACCTCGCCCGGGGTGGTTACTTTTGGCTGAGGATGCCATCACCGCGTCCTCTCCTGAGGCTGAACGGCACAGCGTGCAGCCACCACGCGAACTGGGGAAACCGGCGACCGTCGACGACGCGTCCCGCCTCCTCCCGGTCCGCCGCGCGGCGGCATTCTGCGCCCTGCTTCGTGGGGTTACCGGGCCGGTGTTCGAACAAGCACCTACTCTTCGAGTAGATCACCGCCTCCACACCCCGGCAAATGGGGCTCGTAGGTCACGACGGCCCCGATCCGTCACTCAGCGTGTTCACGGGTCGGTCGCGTGGTGTGAAGGCGATCCGGGCGGAGGGTCACGTGCCGGGGGTGCCGGGACAACGAGCGCGCGGGCCGACCCCGGACGCGAGCCGCGTGCAGCCCGACCATTCGCCCCGCTCGCCGCGCCCGCGACGCGAACGAGCCCGCGGCGACGGCCACCGCGGACGGGTCACGCACCAGCGCCAGATCCACCAGCGACACGCCGTCCTGGGACGAAGAGGACGGGCACGGCGCACCCCTGCCTGCGGCTTCATCGTCACCGCATGCAGTCGGCACCCTCGTCACGCGAGGAACGACAACCGCACCTGGCGGCGGGGGTTGTCCTTGTTCGTGTCGACCAGGCACACCGACTGCCAGGTGCCCAGCTCCAGTTGTCCGTTCACCACCGGCAGCGTCGCGTGGGGCGGCACGAAGGCGGGCAGGACGTGGTCGCGGCCGTGGCCGGGGGTGCCGTGCCGGTGCTGCCAGCGGTCGTCCGCGGGCAGCAGGGTGTGCAGGGCGGACAGGAGGTCGTCGTCGCTGCCGGCGCCGGTCTCGATGACGGCGATCCCGGCCGTGGCGTGCGGCACGAAGATGTTCAGCAGGCCGTCGCGGCCGGCCGCCGCCTCCCGCAGGAAGGCCGCGCAGTCGCCGGTGAGGTCCACGACCCGCTCGTCGGAGCCGGTGGCGATGTTCAGGACTCGGGTGGTGAAGGCATCGGACATCCCCCCATCCTGACCGACGCGGCGGGCTTCGCGCGCGAAGGCCCGGGAAGATCCGCGGCCTCGGCACTGTTGGTGGAACCGTGAACACGGTGCGCGAGGTCGAGGTGGTCGTCACAGGCGCCGGTCAGGCCGGTCTGTCGAGCGCCTATCACCTGCGGCGGACCGGCTTCGAGCCGGACCGCGACTTCGTGGTGCTGGACCACTCCCCCGGCCCCGGCGGCGCCTGGCAGTCCAGGTGGCCCTCACTGACGTACGGCACGGTGCACGGGATGCACGCGCTGCCCGGCATGGAACTCGTCGGCGCCGATCCGGCGCGGGCCTCCTCCGAGGTGATCAGCGAGTACTTCGACCGCTACGAGCGGACGTTCGACCTGCGGGTACGGCGACCGGTGGACGTGCGGGCGGTACGTGAGGGGCCCGGCGGGCGGCTGCGGGTGGAGACCTCGGACGGCGACTGGACGACACGGGCGCTGATCAACGCCACCGGTACCTGGGACCGGCCCTTCTGGCCTCGCTACCCGGGTCAGGAGACGTTTTGGGGACGGCAGTTGCACACCGCGCGATACCCGGGGCCGGAGGCGTTCGCCGGGCAGCGGGTGGTCGTGGTGGGGGGTGGTGCCTCGGGCACCCAGCACCTGCTGGAGATCGCCCCGTTCGCGGCGGCCACGACGTGGGTGACCCGGCGGCCCCCGGTCTTCCGTGAGGGCCCCTTCGACGCGGAGGCCGGGCGGGCGGCGGTGGCTCTGGTCGAGGAGCGGGTGCGCCAGGGACTGCCGCCGCGCAGTGTGGTCTCCGTGACGGGGCTGCCGCTCAACGACGCGATCCGCCGGGGCATCGCGGACGGCGTGCTCGACCGGCAGCCGATGTTCGAGCGGATCACGCCGGACGGTGTGGAGTGGGGCGACGGGCGACGGGTGGCGGCCGACGTCATCCTGTGGGCCACCGGATTCCGGCCCGCCGTCGATCATCTCGCGCCGCTGCGACTGCGGGAGCCCGGAGGCGGGGTCCGGATCGAGGGCACGCGGGCGGCCGCCGACCCGCGCGTCCACCTGGTCGGTTACGGCCCCTCGGCGAGCACCGTCGGGGCCAACCGGGCGGGACGCGCGGCGGTACGGGACATCAGGCGGCTGCTGGCACGGGAGGAGCCGGTCGCGGCGTGACGGGCGGGGTCGCGCGGCTCACTTCCTCGCCGCTTCGTCCGCCTTCTTCCGCTCGGCGTCGGACTCCGCCACATTGCGCTCGTGCTCCGCGAAGTCGGCGGTGAAGCGGGTGTCGCCCGGCTTGACCGTCACGAAGTAGAGCCAGTCACCCGGAGTCGGGCTGATGGCGGCGCGCACGGCGTCCTCGCCGGGGTTGTCGATGGGAGTCGGCGGCAGTCCCATGCGCTGGTAGGAGTTGTAGGGGCTGTCGATCTCGGTGTCGGCCTGCGTCGTGCGCGGTGTCGAGCGGTTCAGGGCGTAGGTGACGGTCGAATCCATCTGGAGCGGCATTCCGCGCTCCAGCCGGTTGAAGATCACCCGGGCCACCTTGCCCATGTCGGCCTTGGTGGCGGCCTCGGCCTGGACGATGCTCGCGACGGTGACCGCCTGATAGACGTTCATCGCGTTGCGCTGCGCGCCGGCGGCGATCGGGGCCCCGTTGAACTTCTTGTTGGCCGTGTCGACCATCCGCGCCAGCAGTTTCTGCGGGGTCGGCTTGTCCTGAAGCGGATAGGTGGCCGGGAAGAGATAGCCCTCGGGATTGCCCTCGGCCTCGTTCGGCAGCTTCAGCTCCGCCTTGGCGAGGGACTTCTTCGTCGAGCCCGGCGGCAGATCGAGGGTCTTGTCGATGGCGGTGTACACCTGGCTCGCCCGCCAGCCCTCAGGGACGATCAGGGCCGTGGGGCGGGGCTCGTCGTCGGCGTTCATCAGCAGCAGCGGCACCGCCACGGCGGTGCCGGCCACGACGGCCCCGAGCGCGGCGAGGGCGAGACGGCCCCGGCGCGTCAGTCGGATCGTGCTCCGTGACGGAGTGTTCGTCTGCATGCGGGCACGGTAACCCGCATATCGTCATAAACCCGGCATATCTTCATCTTGTCGGCTCCAGTCGGGCGTCTCTGCGCACCAGCGCCGCATAGCGCCCGTCCCGCTCGAGCAGCTCTTCATGAGTGCCGCGCTCGACCGCCCGGCCGGAGTCGAGGACCACGATCTGGTCGGCGCCTCGAACGGTGGACAGCCGGTGGGCGATGGTGATCGTGGTGCGGTTGGCCGACAGCGCGTCGATGGCCTGCTGGACGGCGGCCTCGGTACGGGTGTCCAGGGCGCTGGTGGCCTCGTCGAGCACCAGGACCGGCGGATCGCGCAGGATGGTGCGGGCGATCGCCAGGCGCTGCTTCTCGCCTCCGGAGAACCGGTGACCGCGCTCGCCGACCACCGTGTCGTACCCCTCGGGCAGTGCGGCGATGTGGTCGTGGATCTGGGCGGCCCCGGCCGCCGCACGCAGTTCCTCGTCGGTGGCGTCGGGCTTGGCGAACCGCAGGTTGTCCGCGATCGAGGCGTGGAAGAGGTAGGTCTCCTGGGAGACGACACCGACCGCGCGGGCCAGCGTGTCGAAGTCGAGGTCGCGCACGTCGACCCCGTCGAGAGTGACCCGGCCGCCCGTGACGTCGTACAGCCGCGGCACCAGATGACCGAGCGAGGACTTGCCGGCGCCGGTCGGGCCGACGACGGCGAGAGCGCCTCCCGGCGGGACGGTGATGTCGATGTCGTCGAGCACGGGCCCGCTCGTGTCGTCGTAGGCGAAGGTGACGTTCTCGAAGCGGACCTCGCCCTTGATCCGGTCCAGACGCACCGGGTCCTCGCGCTCGGTGATGTCCACGGGGAGGTCCAGATACTCGAAGATGCGCTGGAAGAGCGCGAGCGAGGTCTGGATCTGGACCCCGGTGGACAGCAGGCTCACGGCCGGCCGGAACAGGCCCTGCTGGAGCGAGACGAAGGCGACGATCGTGCCGATGGAGACCTCAGGACCGCCCGTCCGCATGGCGATGCCGGCCGTCCAGTAGATGACGGCCGGCATCGCGGCCATCACGATCGTGATGACGGCCATCCGCCAGCGGCCGGCCATGTTCGACCGGACCTCCAGGTCGACCAGTCGCTCGGACTCGTCCGAGAAGGCGCGGGTCAGTGAGTCGGAGCGGCCCATGGTGCGACCGAGCAGGATGCCACTGACCGAGAGGGACTCGGTGACCGTGGCGGCCATCACCGCCATCTGCTTCTGGCGCTGGGTGGTGATCTTCTTGCGTTCGTTGCCGACACGGCGGCTGATCCAGACGAAGACCGGCAGCAGCACCAGCGACACGACGGTCAGCCGCCAGTCGAGTGCGAGCATCGCGACGACGGTGGCGACCACGCTGGTGAGATTGGAGACCAGGGAGGTCGCCGTGGAGGTCACGGTGGCCTGCATACCGCCGATGTCGTTGGCGATGCGGGACTGGACCTCACCGGTGCGGGTGCGGGTGAAGAACGCGAGCGACATGCGCTGGAGCCGCCCGTAGACGGCGGTGCGCAGGTCGTGCATGACGCGCTGGCCGACGGTCGTCGAGATCAGGGTCTGCAGTACGCCGAAGACGCTGGTGAGGACCGCACTGAGGATCATGCCCAGCGCGAGCAGGCTGAGCAGCCCGGTGCGGCCTTCGGGGAGGGCGACGTCGAGGATCGCCTTCAGCAGGAATGGGGTGGCGACCGAGACCAGCGAGGCGGCGCCGACCAGCAGGCCGACGATCGCCAGGCGGCCCCGGTAGGGGTGGAAGAGCCGCAGGATGCGCCGCACCTGCCGGGGCCGCTCGGCACCGGCCGGCGGGGTCCAGCCGGTTTCGTGGTCGGGGTGCATGGTCTCCTTCGGGACGGACGCCCGGAGGACGTGCCCCCGGTCGGGTGGAACCCAGCTCATTGTTACCTGGATTCATAATGAACGTCATCCTGATAATGTTCCCGCATGACCGCCCCCGATCCCGACGGCCTGCTGGCCGAGCAGTTGCTTCGGCTCACCCGCCGGGTGCACCGCATCCAGAAGCGGCATCTGGAGCGGCGTGAACTCGGAGTCACCCCTGCCCAGTCCCGGCTGCTGCGCACCCTCGCGCACTACGGTTCACCGCCGCGCATGACCGATCTGGCCGAACGGCTCGAGGTGGTCCCGCGGGCCGTCACCGCACTGGTCGACGGGCTGGAGGCGAACGGCAAGGTGCGACGGGTGCCGGATCCGGCCAACCGGCGCGTGATCCGGATCGAGCTCACCGACGACGGGCGCGCGGCACTGCGGGAACTGCGGGTGGCACGCCGGTCCGCGGCGGAGGAGATCCTGGCCCCGCTCGACGGGGAACAGCGCGAGGCACTGGGCCGGCTGCTGGACACCCTGATCGACGGGAAGACCGCCCCTCCGTGCGGCGAGACGTCCCTCTGATGCCCGTCGGGTGACGGCCCGGCCGGCCGGGCCGCCGCCGGTTCTGTGCGGTGGCGCGGAAAACCGTTTGCCTCCCCGTCCCTGACGGCGTCAACCTGTCACGGTTTGCTGCGCGCCGTCCACGGACGGCGCGCGGGCGTGCCGGGAGACCCCTCACGGCACCGTTCCACCCCTCCGTCACCCCTCCCCCCTTCCGCCGCATCCTGATCCGAGCCGCTGGGACGTCATGCAGATCCAAGACCTTCCGTATCCCGACCCGGGTGCACCCGACGCGCGCTCGGGTCCCCGATTCCTGTGGTGGCTCTTCCGCAACCAGCTGTCCGGACAGCTCAGGTCGCTGGCCTGGGGCCTGTTGCACTTCATCTCCGTCGCCTCACTGCCGTTCTGTGTCGGTGCCGCCGTCCAGGCCGCGGTCGACCGCTCCGGCGGCCGGCTCGCGATGGCAGGGGGTCTGATGGCGCTGGCCTGCGCCGGCAACGCGGTCGGCGACACCTTCCTGCACCGGGCCGCCGTCACCAACTGGATCACCGCCGCCGCCCGGGTGCAGCAGCTGCTCGGCCGCAAGGCCGCGACGCTGGGATCAGCACTGACCCGCCGGGTCGCCGCCGGTGAGGTGGTGGCCGTGTCCACCGGTGACGTCGAGAAGATCGGCTGGTTCGTCGAGGCACTGTCGCGGTTCACCGCGGCGGCGGTCACGATCGTGCTGGTCTGCGCCGGTCTGGTGATCTACCAGCCGGCACTCGGGGTCGTCGTCGCCGTGGGACTGCCCGTGCTGGCGATCGCGGTACTGCCGTTGCTGCCCCGCGCCACACGGCGGGCGGACGTCCAGCGGGAGAAGGCGGGGCGGGCCACCGAACTCGCCTCCGACACCGTCGCCGGGCTGCGCGTGCTGCGCGGCATCGGCGGCGAGGACCTCTTCCTTGACCGCTACCGCCGCGCCTCCCAGGAGGTACGGCACGCCGCCGTACGCAGTGCCCGGATGTGGTCGCTGATCGCCGCGATCCAGGTGCTGCTGCCGGGTCTGCTGCTGATCACGGTCGTCTGGTACGGCGTCCGTCTGGCCCGCGAGGGCCGGATCACCGTCGGTGAACTGGTCACCGTCTACAGCTCGGTCATGCTGCTCACCTATCCGATCCGGCACTTCGAGGAGATCGCGATGGCGTACTCCTTCTCGCGCCCGTCGGCCAGGCGGGCCGCGCACGTGCTGTCGCTGGAACGGGCCACGGACTCCGGGGGATCACGTGCCGCCGGGGCTCCGGCGGGTGACCTGTACGACCCGGCGACCGGGCTGCTCGCCCCCGCGGGCCGGCTCACCGCCGTGGTCTGCGGGGATCCCGACGCGGCGGGACGGCTGGCCGAACGGCTCGGCGGGCACGCCTCGCAGCAGGGCACCCCGGTGCTGCTCGGTGGCGTACCCCTGGACGAACTGCCCCTGGACTCCGCCCGCGAGGCCGTGCTCGTGCAGGACAAGGATCCGGTGCTGCTGTCCGGCACGCTGCGCGAACTGCTCGACGTGCCCGCCTCCGGTGCGGTCGGCCCGCGCGAGGCGCTGGACGCCGCGCAGTGCGGGGACGTGCTGGCGGCGCTGGTGCAGGGCTCACTCGGCTCCGACGACCCCATGGACGCCCGGATCACCGAGCGCGGTCGGTCCCTGTCGGGCGGACAGCGCCAGCGGCTCGCACTGGCCCGGTCCCTGGTCACGGACCCGGAGGTCCTGGTCCTGGACGAACCGACCTCGGCCGTCGACTCGCACACCGAGGCGCGGATCGCCCAGGGCCTGCGCGGCCTGCGGGCGGGGCGCACCACCGTGGTGTTCACCTCGTCCCCGCTGCTGCTGGACCGCGCCGACCAGGTGGTGTTCCTGCACGGCGACACGGTCGCGGTGGTCGGCGGCCATCGCGAACTGGTGCGCGGCGAACCCCGGTACCGGGCCGTGGTGACGCGCGAGACCGAGGACGAGGCCGCGCCGGCCGGGGCCCGGGTCCGTCGCGACGAGGGGCTTCTGCCCGACGACGGAGTACTGCCCGACGACGGGGTACTGCGGCGACTGGAAGAGATCGAGGAGACGGCATGATCGGCGTGGCTGCCCCGGCCTACGACCCGGCGGCCCCGACCGCGGCCGCCACCCTGCCCGTGGGCGCGCCCGCCACCGTGCGCGCCTATGTCGCGGAACTGCTGCGCCGGCACCGGCGGGCCTTCCTGCTGCTGATCACCGTGAACACGGTCGCCGTGGTCGCCTCCATGGTGGGTCCGTATCTGCTGGGCGGACTGGTGGAGGGGGTCTCGGACCCCGGGCGGGAGCTGCGTGTGGGGCTCACCGCGGGGATTTTCGTGCTCGCGCTCGCGGTCCAGGCGGCGTTCGTCCGGCAGGTCCGGCTGCGCGGGGCGATGCTCGGTGAACGGATGCTGGCAGATCTGCGCGAGGACTTCCTGGTGCGGTCGGTCGGACTGCCGCCGGGCGTGCTGGAGCGGGCCGGTACGGGTGATCTGCTGTCCCGGATCACGACCGACATCGACCGGCTGGGCAACGCGATGCGCGAGGCCGTGCCGCAGCTGGTCATCGGCGTGGTGTGGGTGGTGCTGCTGCTGGGCGGACTGGTCGTCACGGCGCCCGGGCTGGCACCTGCCGTCCTCGTTGCCGTGCCGCTGCTGGTGGCCGGCTGCCGCTGGTACTTCCGGCGGGCGCCGGCCGCGTACCGCTCGGAGGCCGCGGGGTACGCCGCCGTGGCCGCCGCGCTCGCCGAGACCGTGGACGCGGGACGGACCGTGGAGGCGCACCGCCTCGGCACGCGTCGCATCGCGCTCACCGACCAGCGGGTCAGGGAGTGGACGGCCTGGGAGCGCTACACGCTGTGGCTGCGGTCGGTGCTCTTTCCCGTCGTCAACATCACCCATGTGACCGTACTGGGCTCGGTGCTGATGATCGGCGGGGTGTTCGTCCTGCAGGGCTGGATCGGCGTCGGTCAGCTGACCACGGGCGCGCTGATCGCGCAGATGCTCGTGGACCCCGTGGGGCTCATCCTGCGGTGGTACGACGAGCTGCAGGTGGCGCAGGTGTCGCTGGCCCGGCTGGTCGGGGTCCGGGACATCGAGCCCGAGGCCGGGGACGCCGCTCTGGTCCCGGAGGGGCGCCGGGTGCACGCGGACCGGGTGCGGTTCGGCTACCAGGAGGGCGTGGACGTCCTGCGCGAGGTGTCCCTGGAGGTCGCACCCGGGACCAGGCTGGCGCTGGTCGGCCCCTCGGGAGCGGGCAAGTCCACGCTGGGCCGGCTGCTCGCCGGGATCTACGCGCCCCGGGATGGGCGGGTCACCCTGGGTGACGCCGAGCTGTCGCGGATGACCGCCGAACGGGTCCGGGCACATGTGGCCCTGGTCAACCAGGAGCACCACGTGTTCGTGGGATCCCTGCGCGACAATCTGCGGCTCGCCCGGAGAGACGCCGAGGACGCCGAGTTGTGGGCGGCGCTCGGGGCGGTCGACGCGGACGGCTGGGCGGGCGCCCTCGACGACGGTCTGGACACCGAGGTCGGCTCGGGCGGGTTCTCGCTCACCCCGGCCCAGGCCCAGCAGATCGCGCTGGCCCGGCTGGTGCTGGCCGACCCGCACACCCTGGTCCTGGACGAGGCGACCTCGCTGCTCGACCCGCGCGCGGCACGCCACCTGGAGCGCTCCCTGGCCCGGGTCCTGGACGGCCGGACGGTGGTCGCCATCGCCCACCGGCTGCACACCGCCCACGACGCGGACGTCATCGCCGTCGTGGAGAACGGCCGCATCAGTGAACTGGGCAGCCACGACGAACTCGTCGCGGCGAACGGCGCGTACGCGGCCCTGTGGCGGTCCTGGCACGGATGACCCGGCGCGGTGCCCGCCGGGCCGGGCGGCGCGGTGGGGACGACCCCGTCCTTCCCCCGGCGCCTGCCCAGCGGGCTTCGCCGGCGGCGTCGCGGGTGCGGTGGGCGGAAGGCCTCGGGGCAGCCCCGGGACGTGCTGTCAGGCGCATGCCCGCCGGCACGTACCGCGGGAAGACCGTGGGAAGGGCGTCCCCGTGGGCCGGAGTGGAGTGCCGACGCGGCGGGCGGTTGAGGCACGCATGCGCGGCACGGGGCGGTGCGAGGTGTCACAGGGCAGGGCGGGGCGGACCGGCGCGGGGCGACTGACCAGAGGCCCGGCTCTCCCCCGGGATGCAAGGGAGGGCCGGCGCTCCGACCCGGCGGGAGGGGTCTTCGCGCGCGAGTGCGGAAGGTACCGGCTCCTTTCCTGGCGTCGGCCGACGAGCGACGTGCCTCGGGACGTTCCCGTGCGCGACGGACCACTCCCGCGTGCCGACCACCCGGCAGGGGCGCGGGCAGCCCTCCCGGCCCCGGTCCGATGCCCGAGAGGGTGTCCCGTTGCGCGGTGGGGAGCTCCGGTGGAAGGCTGGAGTCAGGCACCGGCTCGGGGAACGCCCGGATCCCGCGGACCGGGAGCGGGCGGCGCCAGTGCCCCGTTCGGACCACCCGGCGCGGGCCGCGGCGGGAACGGGTCCGTCCCCATGCCCTGGAGGTAGCCGTGAACAGCGCCGACGGTTGGGGAGACGATGTCTACCAGCCCGACGCGTCCGAGGTTCAGGACGACGCCGGACTGCTCGACGCCGAGGACACGCTGGAGAACGACGGCGTCGCCGACCCTCTCGACCGGGGGTGGTCGCCTCCCGAGCGGCCGCTGGCCGTGGAGCACTACGGCGTGACAGCGGCCGAGCGCCATGAGGGGGAGACGCTCGACCAGCGGCTTGCCGAGGAGCTGCCGGATCCGACCGTCGGGGACGGCGACGGACTCGGGGATTCACCTGGAACCGACGGGGAACTTCTGGACAACGAGGTCGGCGCCACGCGCTCCGGCCGGCTCGTGGCCCCTGACGAGGGGGCCCACGAGGACGACGAGGAGGCCCTGGTGGCCCTGGACGTCGGCATCGACGGCGCCGCCGCCTCCGCCGAGGAGGCCGCCGTGCACGTCGTCGACGAGGACACTCTGCCCGGCTGACCCCGTCCCTCCCCCGCCACCGTGCGGGCCCGAGCCGCCCGAGGAGCATTCATGCAGCAGGACAAGCAGCCCGACTACCGTCCGGTCGTCTTCCGTGACCGTTCCGCCGGTTACGCCTTCCTCACGCGGTCCACCGCGACCAGCGACCGGACGATCGAGTGGGACGACGGCGAGACCTACCCGGTGGTGGACGTGGAGATCTCCTCGGAGAGCCACCCGTTCTACACGGGCAAGGCGCGGACCGTGGACGCGGAAGGCCGTGTGGCCCGCTTCGAGCGCCAATACGGCGGTGAGGGCACCGGCTGAGTCCAGGTGGGGGACGCCCCTCAGATCACGTTCAGCGCCGCCACGCAGCCCACTCCGCCCAGCAGCATGAACGCGGGCATCAGCACCTTCAGTTCCACCCAGCTGCCCGCGCGGAAGCGCATGGCCTTGGGCGGGCCTATCGGATACCAGCGCTTGCGGCCCACCGGTATGGGCCACAGGATCGGGCAGCCGGAGACGGTCAGCGCGTCCCCGATGTCGTGCACCAGCGCGCCCAGCACGATCGGCAGTCCCAGCCACAGGTACTCCTGGCCGGGCGCGGTGAACAGCCAGTCCGAGCCGTTGCCGGGCTGGTCCAGGATGTCCGCGATGATCCAGGCGCTGGCCGCCGCCAGCAGCCATACCAGGACGTCGCTGCTGGACCCGCGGGTCGCCCGCCACAGCAGGCCCTCGATGGCGAGCACCATGTGCACGAAGAGGATGGCCAGCACCGCCCAGCGGCCACCGGCGATCGCCAGGGCCGCGGTGCCGCCGCCGATGAGAACGGCCCACAGCCAGGTGTGGGTGAGGGTGCGGTGCCCGCCGGTGCGGCGTGGGTCGCCCGGTTTCCTGGTGGCCTTGTAGACGGCGTACGACAGCTTGTCGACGATCTCGCACATCCAGCGGGACAGGGGACCGAAGGCTCGCGAGATGGTGGCGGCCTTGTGGTCCAGATCCGGGGCGAGCGCGGCGCCGGCGCAGATCAGAGCGCCGGCCAGCAGCACCGGCCAGGGCATCGGGTGCCCGGCCGCGGCCGTCGCCGCACCGACCCCGAGCCAGGCCGCGGCGCCCGACAGTGAGTGTGCTGGTCCCATCATCGTCGTTCCCCGCCCCATTCCTCGTTCGCCACTGCCCCGTTGACCGGTCGCGTGGACGTCCCTCCGGCGACACAGCGTAGCGTTCGCGATCTTCGGGCCCGAAGCCGATTCCCGCATCGAGTGGACGGGCAGGCAAGATGGGGGCGTGACCCTCATCGATCAGCTGCCGCCGACCGCCGACCCCGACGCCCTGTACGAAGCCTTCGAGTCGTGGGCCCGGGAACGCGGTCTCACGCTCTATCCCCACCAGGAGGAGGCGCTGATCGAGGTGGTCTCCGGCGCGAACGTGATCGTGTCGACGCCCACCGGTTCCGGCAAGAGCATGATCGCGGCCGGGGCCCACTTCGCCGCCCTGGCCCGCGACGAGGTGACCTTCTACACCGCACCCATCAAGGCGCTGGTGTCGGAGAAGTTCTTCGAACTGTGCAAGATCTTCGGCACGGAGAACGTCGGCATGCTCACCGGCGACGCGTCCGTCAACGCCGACGCCCCGGTCATCTGCTGCACCGCCGAGGTGCTGGCGTCGATCGCGCTGCGCGACGGCAAGCAGGCCGACGTGGGCCAGGTGGTGATGGACGAGTTCCACTTCTACGCGGAGCCGGACCGCGGCTGGGCCTGGCAGATCCCCCTGCTGGAGCTGCCCCAGGCGCAGTTCGTGCTGATGTCGGCGACTCTCGGCGACGTCTCCTTCTTCGAGCAGGACCTCGCCCGCCGCACGGGCCGCCCCACCACCGTCGTCCGTTCGGCGACCCGGCCCGTTCCGCTGTCCTACGAGTACCGGTACACACCGCTCACCGAGACGCTCACCGATCTGCTCACGGTCCGGCAGGCTCCGGTCTACATCGTGCACTTCACCCAGGCGCAGGCGGTGGAGCGGGCGCAGGCACTGATGAGCATCAACATGTGCACGCGCGAGGAGAAGGAGCGGATCGCCGAACTCATCGGCAACTTCCGCTTCACCACCAAGTTCGGCCGTAACCTGTCCCGTTACGTCCGGCACGGCATCGGTGTGCACCACGCCGGCATGCTGCCGAAGTACCGGCGGCTGGTGGAGAAGCTCGCCCAGGCAGGTCTGCTGAAGGTCATCTGTGGCACGGACACACTCGGTGTGGGGGTCAACGTCCCCATCCGCACAGTGCTGTTCACGGCGCTGACCAAGTACGACGGCAATCGGGTACGCACTCTGCGAGCCCGTGAGTTCCATCAGATCGCGGGCCGTGCCGGACGCGCGGGCTTCGACACCGAGGGCTTCGTGGTGGCGCAGGCCCCCGAGCATGTGATCGAGAACGAGAAGGCGCTGGCGAAGGCCGGCGACGATCCGAAGAAGCGCCGCAAGGTGGTGCGCAAGAAGGCACCCGAGGGGTTCGTCGCCTGGAGCGAGCAGACCTTCGACAAGCTCATCGGCTCGGAGCCGGAGCCGCTGAACTCCCGCTTCCGGGTCACCCACACGATGCTGCTGTCGGTGATCGCCCGGCCCGGCAACGCCTTCGAGGCGATGCGCCGGCTGCTGGAGGACAACCACGAGCCGCGCAAGCAGCAGCTGCGGCACATCCGGCGGGCGATCGCCATCTACCGCTCGCTGCTGGACGGCGGCATCGTCGAGAAGCTGGACCGTCCGGACGCCGAGGGCCGCATCGTCCGGCTCACCGTGGACCTGCAGCAGGACTTCGCGCTGAACCAGCCGCTGTCCACGTTCGCGCTGGCCGCGTTCGAGCTGCTGGATCCCGAGTCGCCGTCGTACGCACTGGACATGGTCTCCGTGGTGGAGTCCACGCTGGACGATCCGCGCCAGATCCTCGCCGCCCAGCAGAACAAGGCGCGCGGTGAGGCCGTCGCCGCGATGAAGGCCGACGGGGTGGAGTACGAGGAGCGCATGGAGCGCCTCCAGGACGTCACCTACCCGAAGCCGCTGGAGGAGCTGCTCTTCCACGCGTACAACACGTACCGCAAGAGCCACCCCTGGGTCGGTGACCATCCGCTGTCGCCGAAGTCCGTGATCCGGGACATGTACGAGCGGGCGATGTCCTTCACGGAGCTGGTGTCCCACTACGAACTGGCCCGCACCGAGGGCATCGTGCTGCGCTACCTCGCGGGTGCGTACAAGGCGCTGGAGCACACCGTTCCCGACGACCTGAAGTCGGAGGACCTGGAGGATCTGATCGCCTGGCTGGGCGAGATGGTGCGCCAGGTCGACTCGAGCCTGCTGGACGAGTGGGAGCAGCTGGCCAATCCGCAGGAGATGACCGCCGAGGAGGCGCAGGAGAAGGCCGACCAGGTCAAGCCCGTCACCGCCAACGCGCGCGCCTTCCGGGTCCTGGTCCGCAACGCCCTGTTCCGCCGGGTCGAACTCGCCGCCCTCGACCAGGTGCGGGAGCTGGGCGAACTGGACGCGGAGGGGGGCTGGGACGCCGGTGCCTGGGGCGAGGCGATGGACAAGTACTGGGACGAGTACGAAGAGCTGGGCACCGGCCCCGACGCTCGCGGCCCGAGGCTGCTGCTGATCGAGGAGGAGCCGGAGAACCGGCTGTGGCGGGTCCGGCAGATCTTCGACGACCCGAACGGGGACCATGACTGGGGCATCAGTGCCGAGGTCGACCTCACCGCCTCCGACGCGGAGGGCCGCGCCGTCGTCCGTGTCACCGACGTCGGCCAGTTGTGAGCACAGGAGCATCCCACCCATGAACAATCCGGCCGAGAGCCTCGTCGCCCTGCTCGACCTGGAGCAGATCGAGGTCGACATCTTCCGTGGCCGCAGCCCGCAGGAGTCGTTGCAGCGGGTGTTCGGCGGGCAGGTGGCCGGGCAGGCGCTGGTCGCCGCCGGCCGCACCACCGACGGCGACCGTCCGGTGCATTCCCTGCACGCGTACTTCCTGCGTCCGGGCCGGCCAGGGGTGCCGATCGTGTACCAGGTCGAACGGGTGCGGGACGGCCGCTCGTTCACCACGCGCCGGGTCACCGCGGTGCAGCAGGGTCGCACGATCTTCAATCTGACCGCCTCCTTTCACCGGCCTGAAGAGGGGAGCTTCGAGCACCAGCTGCCGCCGGCCCGCAAGGTCCCGGACCCGGAGTCGCTGCCGACGGTGTCGGACGAGATCCGTGAGCATCTGGGCGCGCTTCCGGAGCAGCTGGAGCGGATGGCGCGCCGGCAGCCCTTCGACATCCGGTATGTCGACCGGCTGCGCTGGGATCCCGCCGAGGTCGAGGGCGCGGAGCCGCGCAGCGCGGTGTGGATGCGCGCGGTCGGCCCGCTCGGCGACGACCCCCTGGTGCACACCTGCGCCCTGACCTACGCGAGTGACATGACCCTTCTGGACGCGGTACGGATCCCGGTGGAACCGCTGTGGGGGCCGAGGGGCTTCGACATGGCCTCGCTGGACCACGCCATGTGGTTCCACCGCCCGTTCCGGGCGGACGAGTGGTTCCTGTACGACCAGGAGTCGCCGATCGCCACGGGCGGACGGGGTCTGGCCCGTGGACGGATCTACGACGTCGAGGGCCGGATGCTGGTGTCCGTCGTGCAGGAGGGCTTGTTCCGGCCGCTGTAGCTCACCGCTTTCCGCGGCGCCGGCGGGCGAGCAGGCCCCGGCGCGTCCTGCGGGCCGGTGCGACGGCGGGGCCGGTGGCTCGGGTGAGGGTCCGGTGTCCGGGCATGCTGGGCTCCCCCGTGGAGTGTCCGCGGCCGGCGCCGGGTGCGCCCGCCCGGAAGAACCGTAGCCGCTTCGTCACTTTCCGTGGCGATCCTGTGGACAACTCCGCACGGGGACGCGAAGCCCCAGGTCAGATGCCGGATTCGGGTTCCGGTCCGCGGGTGTCCACGTCCAGGTGCTCGCCGACCCGGTTGACCAGCAGGGTCATCTCGTAGGCGATGTGGCCGATGTCGGCCTCGGCGCCGCTGAGCACGCACAGACAGCTGCCGGTGCCGGCGGCGGTGACGAAGAGCACCGCGTCGTCGAACTCGATCATCGTCTGGCGCACCCCGCCCGCGCCGAAGTGCCGTCCCGAGCCCTTGGCGAGGCTGTGCAGTCCGGACGACACGGCGGCGAGGTGCTCCGCGTCCTCACGGCGCAACCCCGTGCTCGCGCCCGTCACCAGCCCGTCGTTGGACAGGACCAGTGCGTGCCGCACGTGGTTGACGCGTTGGGTCAGGTCGTCCAGCAGCCAGTCGAGTCCCTGGTTCTGCCCCATGTCGTGTGTCTCCCCCTGATGTTGCCCGTGGTCTGCCCCGTGTGGCGTCCCCTCCGGTCGGGAGGGTCCCCGCGCCAGCCTTCCCCACGACCGGGCGCCGGGCAAGGAGGATGGAAGCCATGGGACACAAGATGACCGAGGAAGAGTGGCGGCGGTTCGTCTCGTACGGAACCCGCACCGCCAAGCTGTCCACCGTCCGTGCCGACGGCAGCCCGCACGTGGCGCCGATCTGGTTCCTGCTCGACGGGGACGACATCGTGTTCAACACCGGGGAGCGGACCGTCAAGGGACGCAACCTGGCACGTGACGGGCGGGTCGCCCTCTGCGTGGACGACGACCGGCCCCCGTTCGGCTTCGTGGTGCTGTGGGGAAGGGCACGGCTGTCGGAGGACCCCGGGCAACTCCGGTACTGGGCCACCCGGATCGGCGGGCGATACATGGGAGAGGATCGTGCCGAGGAGTTCGGGGAGCGCAACGCCGTGCCCGGCGAACTCGTCGTCCACGTCACCGTCGAGAAGGTCGTGGCGGAGACGGGCGTCGCGGACTGACCCACGGCGGCGGCGCCGCGGACCGACCCACGGGGGCGACGCGGGCTCCCGCTGTCGTCGCAAAGGGTGGAGCAGCCGGGCGGTGTGCGTCCGCCCGGCGTACTCGACGAGCCGGATCCGCCCGTCCCGGTGGGGGATCATGCGGAGCATGAGCGACGACCACACACACGTCCAGGAATTCTTCACCGCGCGTGCCGCCGACTGGGACCGTCGTTTCCCCGACGACGGCCCTGCGTACGCGGCCGCGGTCGCCCGGCTCGGGTTGCGGCAGGGCGACCGGGTACTCGACGCGGGCTGCGGCACCGGGCGGGCGCTGCCTCCGCTGCGGGCGGCCGTGGGACCCACGGGAGTGGTTCTCGGCGCCGATCTGACCCCGGCCATGCTGCGGGCGGCGGCACGGGCCGGGCGGGACCGCGACGGGACGCTGCTGCTGACCGACGTCGCCGCGCTGCCGCTGCGTTCCTCCTCCCTGGACGCCGTCTTCGCGGCGGGGCTGATCGCGCATCTGCCCGACCCTGCGGGGAACCTCCGGGAGATCGCGCGGGTGGTGCGGTCCGGCGGCGTGCTGGCGCTGTTCCATCCGGTCGGCCGGGCGGCGCTCGCCGCCCGTCAGGGCCGCACGATCACACCGGACGACCTCCGCGCGGAACCGAATCTGCGTGCCCTGCTGACGCGTTCGGGCTGGCGCATGACGTCGTACACCGACGAGGACAGCTGCTTCCTGGCGCTGGCCGCGCGCACGGACTGAACACCCGCCGTCCGGCGGTCAGTCCGGATGCCGTACGGGACAGCCCCGCAGGCCGGGTACGGGGCTGGTGCCCAGGTCCGCCGTCCGGTAGCCGTCCGGGTAGCTCTTGATCTCCCGGTTCTGCCGGGCGAAGTGCGGTGCGCGGCGAGGCGGCAGCAGCCGGACCGCGCGGCCCCGCAGCCGCACCGCACGGCGCACCCATGCGCGTGTGGCCGCGCTCGGCGGGGTGTAGCGGAAGGCGCGCAGAAGGGGTTCGTCGAGCAGGGCGAGCGTGGCCGTGCGCAGTACGGGGGCGAGCGGGCGCGGGTACCAGGAGGCCATGAGGTCAAGGGTGGCGTCCGAGACCCGCCGGGCGCCCTCGTCCCAGCCGAAGTGGGCCGCCTCGTAGGCGTCCAGGCAGCGCTCGAACTCCTCGTAGGTCCGGGGGATGTCCTTGATCCCCATGTGCCTGCCCAGGGTCCGGTAGTGAACCGTACTGGCGACGATCTCGTGCCGCGACAGCCTGCGCCATCCGTAGGCGTCGATCCACCGCCTGGGCATCACCACGAACGTGCACAGCACGTACCGCATGTCGTCGTCGGGGATGTCGTAGGCGTGGTGCATCCGGTTGATGCGGCGGATCGCGGTCCTGCCCTGCTCGCTGCCGAATCCGTGCTCCACGACGGCGTCCAGGAGGAGCGCGGTGTCGTCGTAGCGCTTCTGGGAGCGGTCGGTGAGTTCCCCCGTCACGGCGAGCAGCCGGCCGATCCGGGGGACGGCGTAGGTGCGGTAGAGGGCGAGTTCCAGAGCCCGGGTGTGGTCCCAGGGGAACTCGTAGGCCGTGCTGAGCCGGTAGATCTCCGTGGCCTCCCGGTAGGGGTCCATCCGCCGGATGCGTTCCAGCCGTTCGAAGCGCCGCACCGTGCCACCCTTCTCCCGCCGCGAGCGACCACTCTACGGTGGGTGATGAGGCATGCGCGGTCGGCGAGGGAACTTCCGGGGAAGTGGGCCGCATGTGGGGAGGACCCGGAGGATCGCGAGCGGAGTGAAGGCCCCGGCGGCCCTCGCGCGGGCGCCGCTGAGGTCTCCGGCCGTCGGAGCCTCCCGCCCACGCGTGGTCGATTCGCCCCGTCCGACCGGAAAGCTGCAGCTCCGGGCGCGGCTGCGGGGTCGTGACAAGGGGCTCGGGGTCGGCATATGGTGCGCGCCGATGGACGAACCGATGGGGAGGCTGGGATGGCCGGGACGGACGAGGAAGCCGTCGCCGCCGCGGACGACGCGCTCTACGTACTGACGGCGGCGCTGCTCACGCCGGCGAAGTACCCGAGCGTGCTGGGCGACGACTATCCGGAGGCGTGCGCGGCGCTCGGCCTGCCGCCCGTCGCGGACGGGTACGGTCTGGTGCTCGGCCAGGACGGCGAGGGCGCCCGGTGGACCGTCGTCGTCGACGACGTCTCGCTGGTCGCCGTCGCGATCGCCTCCTGGGACTGTGGCATGGACCACGATCTGTCGCCCGACGAGCGCACGGTCGTCACCGCGCTGCCCGGCTGGCCCCTCGCGGTCGCCGTCGCGGCGCCGAACGTGCCCGCGCCGCACGATCCCGGCCCCGACATCACCGACGCCCCCCTGCTGACGCCGCCGGACACCGGTGCCTGGGGTCCGGCCCAGCGACGTCTGGGAGCCGACGAGATCGCGCTCCAGTGGGCGACCTGGCGGGAACAGGTCGACGACTCGGCGTTCGCCGCGACGGGCAGCTCGGCGGAGGCGGCCGAACGCCCCGAGGGCCCCGCGGAGGACGGCCGGAAGGACGACGCGGAGGACGACGCGGAGGACGAACGGAACGGGACGGGCGACGGCCGGGACACGCCGTCGGGCGGCCACAGCGGAATCCGGCGGGTCCTGGCCGAGGCCCGCGCCTATGTCGACTCGCCGCCACCGCTCGGCCGAGTCCGCTCGGCCTTCGCTCCGGGCGGGGCGCGCACGCTGCGCGCCGACGGCCCCGGCTGGTCACTGGTGGCCAGGACGGACGACATCGCCTTCGTGCTGCTCGACGACGAACCCGGCGAGGTCCTGCCGGTGGGCCGGGGAGCGGAGCTGCCGGGCCTCCTCGAAGCGCTCGACCAGATGGCCGTACGACCCCTCTGAGCAGGCGCGGCCTGCGGCAGCGGGACGGGTGCCGGACGTTAGCGTGGGCTGCGTTCCCCGGCGCGGGCGCCGTTCCGCGGGGCGCCGACCCAGCGACGACGGCGAGGTCGGACGCCCACCGCGGGGCAGTTCCGCGATCGACCGCTTGCCCCTTTGCCCGCCTGTCCCTTCGGAGGCCGTCATGCGCCCCTCCCGTGGCTTTCCGCTGCTCACCGCCCTCCTCGCCGCGGCCGCCCTCACCGCTCCGGCTCCGGCCGGTGCGACCGGTGCGACCGGTGCGGCCGGTGCGGCCGGGGACGGTCACTGCGCGCGTCAGGAGCGGGTGCGCGTGCCCGGCGCCGCGCATCAGCGCACTGCCTGCCTGGCCGATCTGACCACCACGGGTCTGGCCGGTACCCCGTACACCGACATGGCGGACCAGGCAGGGCTGACCGCCGCGGCCACCCGGTCGCCGTCCGGCGTGCCCGGGGTGCAGATCGACGGCTACTTCCCGGACTCCTCCCGCTTCAACGACACCCATGGCTGGGCGCACGACGCACAGTTCGTGATCCGGCTGCCCGACCGCTGGAACGGTGGGCTGGTGGTCACCGGCGCGCCCGGCAACCGCAGGCAGTACGCGACCGACGGGGCGATCTCCGACCGGGTGCTGGCACAGGGCTACGCCTACGCGGCGACCGACAAGGGAAACAGCGGCGTCGACTTCTATCGCGACGGCGTGCGGCCCGGTGACGCGGTCGCCGAGTGGAACGCGCGGACCACACAGCTGACCCGGGCGGCGCGACGTGCCGTGGCGCAGCGCTACGGGCACGCCCCGCGCCGTACCTACATGACCGGGGTGTCCAACGGCGGTTACCTCACGCGCTGGCAGCTGGAGAACCACCCGGAGCTGTACGACGGCGGAGTGGACTGGGAGGGCGGCTTGTGGGCCGGCGGAGGCCGGCAGCCGCTGACCTCCCTGCCGGTGGCGGTGGCCAGGACGTTCGGCAGGGCGACCGACGACGACATGTACGCGGCGGGCTTCGCGCGCGGGTCCGAGTTCCTGTGGCCGTACCACGAGAAGGCGTACTGGGGCATCACGCAGAAGATCTACCGGGCCGAGTTCGACCCGGCCTACGACCCGGACTGCCCCGGTTCCTCCGCGGGGTCGACACCTGAGCAGATCCTCGCACCCTGTCCCTCCGACGCCGTCTACGACTACGCCTCGCGCCCCGCCTCCGTGCACCGGGCCGTGAACCGGGTGGCGCTCACCGGGCGGATCGGCCGGCCCCTGATCACCCTCCACGGTGATCTGGACGCGCTGCTGCCCAAGGCCGTCGACTCCGATGTGTACGACGACATGATCGAGTCGAGCGGACGGGGGCGGCTGCACCGCTACTACACGGTGCGGGACGGCACCCACGTCGACGGCCTGTACGACGTCCATCCGGACCGGTTGCGGCCGATCCTGCCCTGTTACCGCTCCGCGTTCGACGCTCTGGTCGCCTGGGTGGAGCGCGGGGTCACGCCGCCCGCGGACCGGACGATCGAAAGGCCCGCGGACGGCGATGTGGTCGACTTCTGCGCGCTGGACGCCGGCGAGGCAGTGACGCGGTAGCGCCTCAGCGGCCCAACTCCTTGCGCGAAACGCGGCGCAGCCTGCGCCGCTGGGCGGGATCGAGGGTGAGATAGGCGGCGGCCGGGACTCCCAGGATGATCAGAAGCGCGGCCCACCAGGGCAGCCAGATGAGCAGGATCAGTCCGGCCGCCACACCCCCTGCGGCAATCTTGGCGTTCTTCGACATGAGTGTCGCCTCCTTCGCGGCCACTGCCGCTCTCTGTCGTGAAAACGGGCCCGCCCTTCCGGCGGTTCCGGACCGCGCCCCTGAGACTTCCCTGAGATCGGACCTCAGGGTCTCCCCGGACCCGTCGGAAGCCGCTGACGACAGGTCCCGCGAAGGCGCACGACGCGTCTTTCATGGTGACTCGGCTCACAGCGCACGCATACCCGGTCGCCGCTGCTCCTGTTGTACCCTCGACGGCTCCGGCTCCACTAGTCAAGTTTGAGGACTCCCGTCATCGCCGCACAGACGACTCCCCGGGCTTCGGCCTCCGCGCTCTCCGAACTGATCCACTGCTCTGCCGTATTCATCCCCGGTGACCCCGCCCGCACCGGCCGGGTCGCCTTCTGGCACCCGGACGGTTCCGTTCCTCCGGCCGTGGATCCGGAGTCGGCCGCGCACCTGACCGTCGTGGTGCCCGGCGACGACGGCGTCGACGCCGTGCGGGTGCCGGCCGCCCTGCTGCCGGTGGACACCGCGCTCGCGGTCCTCGCGCGGGCGCGGGCCGCAGCCGGCGGGCACCGGGCCGCCCGGTTCTGGGGTGTCGCCGCCCTCCACGCCCTCCAGTTGGTGGCGCGCGGTCTGCTGCTGCCCGGGCTGTCCCCCGCCGACCACGACGTCTGGCGTGTCGGCCCGCTGGACGCCGCGGACGTCGAGGCGATCCGGCGGCTCGCCGCCGCGATGCCGCCCGAGGCGCACGCGGTGCCCCTGGAAGGCACCGACAGCACCGGTCCCTGGCGTCTGCCCGATCCCGAACGGCTGCTGCACGCCTTCCTCGACGCCGTGGCCGACACCCTCCCCCGCTCCCCCGCCGCCCGCCTGGTCACCGGAACCGCGGCCTTCGCGGTTCCGGAGCCCCAGCGGCTGCCAGGACTGCGGCCCTGGGCCGCCGGTGTCGCCGCGGGCCACGACGCGGGCGTACGGCTGTCGCTGCGGATCGAGGTGAACGGACTCCCCGACAGGACGGACGACGCGTCCGGCGACCCGCCCGGCAGCACGCCCGAGACCGCGGACGTGTCGTTCCGGGCCGTCCTGCAGATGCACGGTGTGAGCGATCCCGCGCTCGTCGCGGACGCCGCCGACGTGTGGTCCGGGAGGGCGGGTGGGGCCTTCGACTCCTCCGCGCCGATGAACGCCCTGCTCGCGCTGCGTCGCGCGGCGCGGGCCTGGGCACCACTGACGCCCCTGCTGTCGTCGGCCGTGCCGGACGCGGTCGACCTCGTGGAGGAGGAGATCACCGATCTCCTCGGCGAAGGCGGCCGGGCACTCGCCGCCTCGGGCGTCGACGTCCACTGGCCCAGGGAACTCGTCCGCGCACTCACCACCCGCGCGGAGGTCGGTCCCGCCGACGACGACCGGCCGGAGCCCGCGAGGGCCGGCTTCGCGGAAGGATTGTCGTTCCTGTCCGCCGACGCGCTGCTCACGTTCGACTGGTCGTTCGCGCTGGGCGACCGGAGCCTCACGCGCGAGGAGCTCGACCGGCTGGCCGAGCTGAACCGTCCTCTCGTACGGCTCCGCGACCAGTGGATGCTGATCGACCCCCGGGAACTGGCCAGGGCCCGCGCCCGCCGGAAACACCGGATCACCCCCGTCGACGCGCTCGGCGCGGCACTCACGGGATCCGTGGAGGCGGACGGGGACCGGATCGAGGTGCGGCCCACCGGGTGGCTGGCGGCTCTGCGGGACGAGCTGGCGGACCCAGAGGCCCAGGAACCGGTAGCGCAGCCCGCCGCCCTCGCCGCCACCCTGCGCGACTACCAGCGGCTCGGCCTCGACTGGCTGGTCCGGATGACGTCCCTGGGCCTGGGCTGCTGCCTCGCCGACGACATGGGCCTGGGCAAGACCGTCACCCTGATCGCGCTCCATCTGCACCGCCAGACCGATCCCGCGTCGGCGGGGCCCACCCTAGTGGTGTGCCCCACCTCCCTGATGGCCAACTGGCAGCGTGAGATCGAACGCTTCGCGCCCGGCACCGCCGTACGCCGCTTCCACGGCGCCCGCCGGTCGCTGGACGATCTCCTCGGCGGCGAGGTCGTGCTCACCACGTACGGCACCATGCGGCTGGACGCCGCCCGGCTGGGCGGCGTCCCCTGGGGCATGGTCGTCGCCGACGAGGCCCAGCACGTGAAGAACCCGTACGCGTCGACGGCCCGGCAGCTGCGTTCCATCGGCGCACCCGCGCGCGTGGCGCTCACCGGCACACCGGTGGAGAACAACCTGTCGGAGCTGTGGGCGATCCTGGACTGGACGACGCCCGGACTGCTGGGCCGGCTCGGCACCTTCCGGACACGGTACGCGGCCGCCGTCGAGAGCGGACGGGATCCGGCCGCCGCGGACCGGCTGGCCCGCCTGGTACGCCCGTTCCTGCTGCGTCGCCGGAAGTCGGATCCGGGAATCGCGCCCGAGCTGCCGCCGAAGACGGAGACCGATCACGCGGTGTCGCTCACCCCGGAGCAGACGGCGCTGTACGAGGCCGTGGTGCGCGAGGCGCTGGCAGAGATCCCGGGCGCCGACAGCATGGCGCGGCGCGGCATGATCGTGAAGCTGCTCACCGGCCTGAAGCAGATCTGCAACCACCCGGCGCAGTTCCTCAAGGAGGAGCGGCCGGTGATCGCCGGACGGTCCGGGAAGCTGGAGCTGCTGGACGAACTCCTCGACACGGTCCTCACCGGAGGGACCGGCGTCCTGGTGTTCACCCAGTACGTGCGGATGGCCCGGCTGCTCAAACGGCATCTGGCCGCGCGGGGCGTCCCGGCCCAGTTGCTGCACGGCGGCACGACGGTCCCCGCACGCGAGGCGATGGTGCGCCGCTTCCAGGACGGCGAGGTGCCGGTGTTCCTGCTGTCGTTGAAGGCGGCGGGCACCGGGCTGAACCTCACCCGCGCGGAGCATGTCGTGCACTACGACCGCTGGTGGAACCCGGCCGTCGAGGCGCAGGCGACGGACCGGGCGTACCGCATCGGCCAGACACGGCCGGTTCAGGTGCACCGCATCATCGCCGAGGGGACCGTCGAGGACCGCATCGCCGAGCTGCTGGTGCGCAAGCGCAAGCTGGCCGACGCCGTGCTCGGCTCCGGCGAGGCGGCGCTCACCGAGCTGACGGACGCCGAGCTGGCGGAGCTGGTCGCACTGCGAGGGGGATCGCGATGAACGCGTACGACGGTGACGAGGCCGGCGGGGAACGCACCTTCGCCGCGCTGCCGCCCTCCCAGGGCCGTGGTTTCGCGCGGACCTGGTGGGGCCGGGCCTGGCTGACCGCGCTGGAGGGCACGGCCCTGGACTCCGGGCAGCTCAAGGCGGGCCGCCGGCTCGCCCGCGCGGGAGCGGTCGGCGCGGTGTCGGTGCGGCCCGGCCGCATCACCGCGGTCGTACAGGACCGGGACAGCACGAGGCACCGCGCGGATGTCCTGTTGCAGGAGCTGTCCGGGGACCAGTGGGACCGGTTCCTGGCCGTGGCCGTGGAGCGGGCCGGGCATGTCGCGGCGCTGCTCGACCGCGACATGCCCACGCATCTGGTCGAGGACGCGGAGTCGGCCGGCGTCGAGCTGCTGCCCGGCCTCGGAGATCTCGAACCGGAGTGCGACTGCGGGGCCTGGGACCACTGCGGTCACACGGCGGCGCTGTGCTACCAGCTGGCCCGGCTGCTGGACCAGGACCCGTTCGTCCTGCTCCTGCTGCGGGGGCGGGGCGAACGCGCCCTGCTGGACGCGCTCCGGGCGCACGGCGACGCGTCCGCCGGGCAGCCCGCGGAGGACGGTGCGCAGGGCGTGGACGCGGCCGAGGCGTATGCGACCGGGGACATCCTGCCGTCGCTTCCCGGCCCTCCGGTGCTTCCCGCGGAGCCCGGGGTTCCGCCGTCGCTCGACACGGAGGACGGACCGGCGGAGGGCATCGACCCGTCCGCGCTGGAGTTCCTGGCCGCCCGGACCGCCGCGCGGGCCCACCGGCTGCTGGCGCGGGTGCTGCGGGACGGGCAGGTGGGGGAGCCGGAGACGACGGTGTCCCGGGACGCCGTACGGCTGGCCGCCGGTGAGCCCGCCGGCGTGGTGGCGGACCGGCTCGCCGAGGGGTCGGGGCGCGGCCGGGACGACCTGGCCGTGGCGGTCCGTGCCTGGCGGCACGGCGGCGCGGCGGCACTGGCCGTGCTCGACGAGGAGTGGACGGTGCGCGGGGACAGCCTCGCACGCGCGCGTGCCGCCCTGGATTCCGCCTGGGACGGGGACGAACGGCCGGCTCTCCGGGCCCGCGCCAACCACTGGACGGTCGTCGACGCTCCCGTGCAGCTGCGTCTTGGGCGCGACGGCCGCTGGTGGCCGTACCGGAAGGAGTGCGGCCGCTGGGTTCCGGCGGGTGGCCCCGCCCAGGACCCGGCGACCGCTCTGGCCTCGGCGGAGCGCGCCGACGGGGAGTGACGCTCCGCCCCCGTCCGCGTCAGGGCAGTGCGGCGGCCCCCAGGGACGGCAGCAGCGACTCCAGGCCGCTCGGGAGGTTGCTGGGCACCCCGCTCGGCAGTCCGGTGGGGAAACCCGAGGGCAGTTCGGTCGGAAGACCGGAGGGGAGCGCGGTGGGGAAGCCCGAGGGCAGAGCGGTGGGAAGAGCGGAGGGCAGCTCACTGGGAAGTCCGCCGGGGCCCGTGGTCGTCCCACTGGGCTCCTTGTCCGGTGAATCGTCGCCCTCCGAGGCCATGAGCACGATGAGGGAGACGGCCGCGACGGCCACCATCACGGCGAGCAGGATCAGCAGGGGCCTGCGTCCGCCGGGGCCGCGTCCGGGACCGCCGCCGTGGTCCGCGGGCGACGGAGGCGCGGGCGGAGGCGCGCCCCCGTACGGGGGCGGGCCGAAGCCGCCGCCCGGGGGCGGCGGTGTGTCCTCCGGCGGGCCGGGCGGCTGCTGAGGCGGTACGGGTGGCATGGCCATACGCACCATGGTCGCCGTGGACACGGTGCCCGCGCGAGGGCGCCGTGCGGAAGTTGAGACGCGGTCGGACCTTCCGTGCCATGAGGGTGGCGTACTCCGCGCGGAGAGCACGCGGCGTGCGCACGGCGCGTGAGAGCGTGAACGGGCGCGTCCGGGGCCGTTTCCGTGTCCGGCGTGCAGGGGCCGAGCCGTGCGCGCGGGGACACGGCCGTGCGGCGGCCGAGCCGTGCGCACGGGGACACGGCCGTGCCGCCCCTGTGCGGGGGCGGCATCCCTTCCGGGGACAGCACGGGGCGCGGCCGTCCCGGACACGCCCGGGTCGGCCGCGCCCCGCGCGGTGGGAGGTTCAGCCCCGGGCGCCCAGCAGGTGGTCCATCGCCAGCTGGTCGAGACGCTCGAACGCCATGCCCCGGGCGGCGGCCGCGTCCGGGTCGAAGTCCTCGAAGGCGGACCGGTCGCCGAGCAGCGACTGGAGGCCGTCGGCCGCCGTGGGCTGCGCCAGCTCGTCCAGACGGGCCGCGCGCAGCGCCTCCTGCACCTCCGGGTCCGCGCGGAAGGCCGCCGCGCGCTCCTTGAGGATCAGGTAGTTGCGCATGCAGCCGGCCGCCGAGGCCCACACTCCGTCGAAGTCCTCGGTCCGCGGCGGCTTGAAGTCGAAGTGCCGCGGGCCCTCGTACCCGGCCGTCTCCAGCAGGTCCACCAGCCAGAACGCGGCACGCAGATCGCCCGCGCCGAAGCGGAGGTCCTGGTCGTACTTGATCCCGGACTGGCCGTTGAGGTCGATGTGGAACAGCTTGCCCGCCCACAGCGCCTGCGCGATGCCGTGCGGGAAGTTGAGCCCGGCCATCTGCTCGTGGCCGACCTCCGGGTTCACGCCGTACAGCTCAGGCCGCTCGAGGCGCTCGATGAACGCCAGGGCGTGGCCGATGGTGGGCAGCAGGATGTCGCCGCGCGGCTCGTTCGGCTTGGGCTCGATGGCGAAGCGGATGTCGTAGCCCTGGGAGGTGACGTACTCGCCGAGCAGGTCGAAGGCCTCCTTCATCCGGTCGAGGGCGACACGGACGTCCTTGGCGGCACCGGACTCGGCGCCCTCACGGCCGCCCCAGGCGACATAGGTCTGCGCGCCGAGCTCGACCGCGAGGTCGATGTTGCGGATGGTCTTGCGCAGCGCGTAGCGGCGCACGTCGCGGTCGTTGGCGGTGAAACCGCCGTCCTTGAACACCGGGTGGGTGAACAGGTTGGTGGTGGCCATCGGCACCTTCATGCCGGTGTCGTCCAGCGCCTGCCGGAACCGCTTGATGTGCTCCTCGCGCTCGCTGTCGCTCGAGCCGAAGGGGATGAGGTCGTCGTCGTGGAAGGTCACGCCGTGAGCGCCCAGCTCGGCCAGGCGCCGGACCGACTCGGCCGGGTCCAGGGCGCTCCGCGTGGCGTCGCCGAAGGGGTCCCGTCCCTGCCAGCCGACGGTCCACAGGCCGAAGGTGAACTTGTCCTCGGGGGTGGGCTGGTAGTTCATGCCGCGGCTCCTTGCTCGCTGAGACTATTTCGTCATGGCGGTTTACAAATTAGTATGCAGGAACATTTCTGGGAAGAGAGACACCCGCCACGGCGCGGAAGAGGGAGAGACCGATGTCAGCAGCCGAGGGTCCGCTCGTGGTCGGCGTGGACACATCCACCCAGTCCACCAAGGCCCTGGTCGTCGATGTGGCGACCGGCAGGGTCGTCGCGAGCGGCCAGGCGCCGCACACGGTGACCTCGGGGCCCGGCCGGGAGAGTGATCCGCGCCAGTGGTGGGACGCTCTGTCCGAGGCGCTGCGCCAGTGCGGCGAGGCGGCGCACGAGGCCGCCGCGGTGTCGATCGGCGGGCAGCAGCACGGCCTGGTGACCCTGGACGGGCAGGGGGATCCGGTCCGTCCGGCGCTGCTGTGGAACGACGTTCGTTCCGCGCCGCAGGCCGCCCGGCTGGTCGAGGAGCTGGGCGGCGCGAAATTCTGGGCCGAGCGCACCGGCAGCGTGCCGACGGCCTCCTTCACGGTCACCAAGTGGGCGTGGCTGGCGGAACACGAGCCGGACGCGGTACGCGCCACCAGAGCGGTCCGGCTCCCCCACGACTACCTCACCGAGCGGCTCACCGGTGAGGGCACGACCGACCGCGGCGACGCCTCCGGGACCGGATGGTGGGCGTCCGGGACGGAGGCGTACGACGAGGAGATCCTCGCGCGTGTGGGCCTCGACCCGGCGCTGCTGCCGCGCGTGGTGCGGCCCGGCGAGGTCGCCGGGACCGTGCGCGACGGCCACGACCTGCCGTTCTCCAAGGGCACCCTGGTGGCCTGCGGCACCGGCGACAACGCCGCCGCCGCACTGGGTCTCGGGGTGCGCCCCGGCACCCCTGTGATGAGCCTCGGCACCTCGGGCACCGTGTACGCCGTCTCCCGGCACCGGCAGGCCGACCCGACCGGTACGGTGGCGGGCTTCGCCGACGCGCGCGGCGACTGGCTGCCCCTGGCCTGCACCCTCAACTGCACACTCGCCGTGGACCGGGTCGCGGCCCTGCTGGGTCTGGACCGCGAGGCCGTCGAAACCGGCCGGGGCGTGACCCTGCTGCCCTTCCTGGACGGCGAACGCACCCCGAATCTCCCCCACTCCTCCGGCCTGCTGCACGGCCTGCGGCACGACACCACCGGGGGCCAGCTGCTCCAGGCCGCCTACGACGGCGCCGTCTACTCCCTGCTGGCCGCGCTGGACCTCGTCCTCGACGAGGACGCCGACCCGTCGGCGCCCCTGCTGCTGATCGGAGGCGGCGCCCGGGGAACGGCCTGGCAGCAGACCGTACGGCGGCTGTCGGGGCGGCCCGTACAGGTGCCCGAGGCCAGGGAACTGGTCGCGCTCGGTGCGGCGGCGCAGGCCGCCGGTCTGCTCACCGGTGAGGACCCGGCGGCGGTCGCCCGGCGCTGGAACACGGCCGCGGGGCCGGTGCTGGAGACGGTGGAGCGGGACGAGGAGACCCTGTCCAGGCTGGCCGGGGTACTCTCCGACGCGGCCCCGCTGCTGGAGCGGGCCCCGGACACCGACTGACGGCACCGGCCGGCGCGTCCGCCGGCTGTCCGTGCCCCGCCCGACGGCCCGACGCCGGCGGGCGGACGCGGACCGGCCGGCGGACGCGGACCGGCAGGTACGGCCCCGCCGGAGCGACCGGCCGGCACCGGACCACGGGCTGCGGCCCACGGAAACGGGCCGGGCGCTTCCGGTCCGCAGGCGCGGGACCGGACGGCGGGGGCGACGGACAGCGCACCGACGACAGCAGAGACCGAGGAACGACGGAGGAATGAGCGCACCGCCGCACAAGACCCGGCCGGCCGGCCCGGGACGCGCACTGCCCGACACCCAGCAGGGCATGCGCCGCCGCAATCTCGCGCGGGTGATGCACACCGTGAGCGCGGAGGGGCCGCTGTCCCGGGCCGCCGTCGCCTCACGCATCGGCCTGACCCGCGCGGCGGTGTCCACACTGGTCGACGAGCTCATCCGTTCCGGTCTGCTGGAGGAACTGGGACCCGAGCGGCCCGGACGCGTGGGCCGTCCCGGTTCGGCCCTCGCCGTCAGCGGGCACGGTCCGGCGGGGATCGGCGCCGAGGTCGGCGTCGACCATCTCGCGGTCTGCGCGGTCGATCTGCGCGGCCGGGTCAGGGCGCGGGCGGTTCGGCACGTGCCGAACCGGGACCGCTCCCCCGAGCCCGTCCTCGGGGAACTCACCGAGCTGATCCACCGGGTCCTCGCCGGGACCGAGGGCGAGGGACTGTGGCCGGCGGGTCTGGCCGTCGCCGTCCCGGGTCTGGTGGCCCGCGACGCCCGGACCGTCGTACGCGCCCCGAACCTCGGCTGGCTCGACAGGGACCTCGGTGATCTGCTTCCCGCGCGGTTCCCGCTCACCGTGGCCAACGAGGCCAACTTCGGCGCGCTGGCGGAACTGTGGCTCGGGGAGGACACCCCGCGCGACTTCCTCCACGTGTCGGCCGAGATCGGTATCGGTGCCGCCATTGTGGTGGACGGACGACTGCTGCACGGAAACCGCGGCTTCGCGGGCGAGTTGGGTCATGTACCGGTGTGGCCCGACGGGCCGGCGTGCGCCTGTGGCGGACGGGGCTGCCTGGAGCAGTACGCCGGCGAGGAGGCGGTGCTGCGCGCCGCCGGGCTGGAGCCGGGCGAGGACCGCGTCGGTCTCCTCGCCGGCCGCGCCGGGCAGGGGGACGCGGGCGTACGACGTGCCCTGCACGACGCGGGGACGGCCCTCGGGATCGCTCTGACCGGGGCGGTGAATCTGCTGGACCCTCAGAGCGTGGTGCTGGGCGGAGCCCTGTCCGGGCTCGCGCCGTGGCTGCTGCCTTCCCTGCGGTCCGAGCTGGCCCGCCGTACCGCGGGACCGGCCTGCCCCGTCTCCGTGTCCGCGCTGGGCCCCGAGGGCCCGCTGCTGGGCGCGGCGCACTCGGTGGTCCGGGGGATCCTGGACGATCCGGCGGCCGTGGCGGAGCGGGTCTGACCCGCGGTCCCCGGGCGCCGCGTCACCCCCGCGCGCCCGGCGGGCAGGCCGACACCACCTGATCTCATGTCAGCAGCCCGCGGCCACCGGGACTTCGGCCGCTCGGCCACCTCACCGCTCGATTACGGAACGTCCAACTCATGGTGTACGGAGGTTGAGCAGGCAACCATGAGGGCATGACACCGGCACAGCGAGCCATGGAGCAACTGCTCACCTGGTCCGACCTTTCGTCCTGTCCGGCCGGATGCGGCACGGGCCAGGCGCTTCGTACCACCCGTGACGAGATCCTCCACTTCCACTCCGCGCGGGACGTGGACCTCCACCTCACCCACCGCGCGATCCAGCGTTTCCACTACGACCTGGGGGGATCGAGCGCGATCAGGCTGATCCCCGGTTCCTGCTGGGTGACGGTGCATCTGGACTGCGCCACGGACGTGGACCTGCTGCTGAGCCTGGTGAGCGTCGCCCTGAAGGCACACCAGAACCGGCCCCCGTCCGCGTCGCCGACGTCGTCCGGGTGCAACTTCCACCGCGTGGCCGTGCTGCCGCGGGACGTGGCGGCCGGCCGCTGAGCGACGGTCGGCACAGTGGCCTCACGGCCGCAGACCGCCGACGATGTCGGCGGTCGCCGTGAGGCCACTGTGGATCGTGGGCGCGATGCTGGTGCCTGCCAGGTAGAACCCGAGCAGCAGACAGACCAGCGCGTGGGAGACCTTCAGCCCGCTGTTGCGCAGGAAGATCACCGCCAGGACCGAGAGCAACAGCACCACAGAGATGGAAACGGCCATCGTCAACCTCCTCCGCCACATCCGTTTCGCGGCGTTCGGCCGCAAGTGTGGCGTAGCGGAGGGTTCGTCCGGGCTGCTGACCTGTCCGCCGAACGTGTGGTGTCACGTCCTGCGACGGACGTCGAGGAAGGACTCCAGCCCCGCGAGGTCGTCGGTGTTGAGGTGGTCGACGTCCGCCGCGAGCAGTTCGCTCCACAGCGCGTCGCGGGCGGGACCGGGCTGGTCGGGGGTGGCCCAGAAGCGCACCCGTTGCCCGCGCGTGTGTGCGGTGCGCACGATGCCGTGCAGTCTCCCGCGCTCGGCGGAGGGAAAGTCCCCGACCCCCCGCCAGGTGAAGTTGAGCGTCCAGTTGTCGCTGATGAGCGGGACGAAGGAAGCCGGTGCGGGGGTGCCGAGGTCGGTGAGCCGGCCGTCGTAGAAGGCGCGGCGGACCCGTTGGGCCTCCATGGGGACGCGGGCGGCGCGGTCGCCGGAGACGACGGCCGTGACGGGGCCGGGGAACACCCTGCCGTGCGCGTAGGTGGTGAACAGGTGGCGGTGGCGGCGCAGTCGGCGTTCGAGTTCGAGGTAGGTGGCCGTGCCCTCGGTCTTGATGTCGATCAGCAGTTGGAACGGCCCGCGGTGCCCGCGGTACACGGATCCGCGGTTCGCGCGGACCCGGGCGGCGAGCGGGTCGAGATAGAGGGATTCGAGGGTGCGGGACGGGTCGAGGTCCTCGGGGTCGTGGGCGACGAGGAGTTGACCGTCGACGAGATAGATGTCCGCCTCGACGCTGCCGAAGCGATGGCCGAGGGCGTCGAGGAGGGGCCGGGGGTGCTCGTAGTCGTTGTGGGCGTGGGCGCGCCACAACGGGCGGGGGCGGTGCCTCTGTTCGCCGGCCGGGGCCGGGGCCGCGGGGAGGGCGACGGTACCGGCGAGGGCGGCGCCGAGGGTGCCGAGGGCTCTGCGACGGGTGGTGAGGGCCATGCTCTGCCTCCCTGGAGATGCCGTACGGGGTCCCCGCGAGTATGGGGTCCCGGCAGAGCAAGGAGGAGTGTCGTGCGGGGAGTTGGCCGATCCGCCGTCGGGGGTTCACCTCATCGGTGCGGGAGGCACGGGAGAAGCCCGCCCCTGGGGGGACGGGCTTCTCCGGTGTGGTCGGGCCGGTCAGGGTGCGCGCAGGTCGACCAGCTCGGCGAGCGCCTCGCGATGGGCGCCCGCCGTCCCGTAGGCGATCGAGTCGGCCTTGGCCCGCTTGAGGTAGAGGTGCACCGGGTGCTCCCAGGTCATGCCGATGCCGCCGTGCAGCTGCAGCGCCTCCTCCGCGGCGCGGACCGCGACGGGCGCGGCGTAGGCCTGGGCGACGGTGACCGCGATGTCGGCGTCCGCACCGGCGGTGAGCGCGTCGGCCGCGTTGCGGGCGGCGGCGCGGAGGCCGGCGACATCCAGCCACAACTGGGCAAGCCGGTGCTTGAGCGCCTGGAAGCCGCCGACGGGCCGGTTGAACTGCTTGCGCTCCTTGAGGTAGCGCACGGTCTCGGTCAGCGTCCAGTCGGCGAGGCCGAGTTGCTCGGAGGCCAGCAGCCCGGCGCCGGCCCGCAGGGCGCGGCGGACGGCGGGTTCCGCGTCGCCCAGCCTGCGGCCCGGGGCACCGTCGAGGGTGACGGCGGCGAGCGGCCGGGTGAGGTCGAGGGACACCTGCGGGGTGATCGTGGCGTGGGCGGCGGCGATCGCGTACAGCCCGCCGTCGTCCGCGGGCACCAGCAGCACGTCGGCGACGGCGGCGTCGGCGATGCCCGTCAGCTCCCCGTGCAGCGCACCGTTCTCGAGGCGTACGGTCCGGAAGGCGGCGTCCGGCGCGGTGTGCAGGCCGACGGCGAGCGCGCCGATCTCCGTGGCGGACGCGAGTCCGGTGAGCAGGTCGTCGGCGCCGCAGGCCAGCAGCGCCTCGGTGGCGACGACCGCGCTCGTCAGATACGGCACCGGCGCGACCGCCCGCCCCAGTTCCTCCAGCACGACGGCGGCTTCCCGGTGCGTAGCGCCCTGCCCGTCCAGTTCCTCCGGCACCAGCAGACCGGCGAGGCCCATGCCGTCGGTGAGCGCCTTCCACAGCTTGATGTCGTGCGGGGCGTCCGACTCGGTGCGCGCGATGACGCCCGCCGCGTCGCAGTGGTCCGCGAGCAGGGCGCGGACGGCGGCGCGCAGCGCCTCTTCCTCCTCCGAGTACAGAAGATCACTCATCGGGCCAGGTCCTTCCAGGCGACGTCCTTGTCGGTGCGCGGCTCGGCCGGCAGGCCCAGGACGCGCTCGGCGACGATGTTCAGCAGCACCTCGCTGGTCCCGCCCTCGATGCTGTTGCCCTTGGAGCGGAGGTACCGGTAGCCGGCGTCCCGGCCGGTGAAGTCGACCAGTTCGGGGCGGCGCATGGTCCAGTCGTCGTACAGCAGGCCCTCCTCGCCCCGGAGTTCCACCTCCAGGCCGCTGATCTCCTGGTTCAGGCGGGCGAAGCCCAGCTTCATTCCCGCGCCCTCGGGTCCTGGCTGCCCGGCGACGAGCTGCTGGCGCAGGCGTTCACCGGCGAGCCGGGCGACCTCGGCCTCGACCCAGAGCCTCAGCAGCCGCTGGTGCAGATCATGGGTGCGCAGCTCGGGGCGTTCGCGCCAGGTCCTCGAGACCGGGCCGATCATGCCGCCCTCACGGGGCAGCCGCATGCCGCCGATGGCGACGCGCTCGTTGTTGAGCGTGGTCCGGGCGACCCGCCAGCCGTCGCCGATCGCACCGAGCCGGTGGGTGTCGGGAATCCGGACGCCGGTCAGGAACACCTCGTTGAACTCGGCCTCGCCGGTGATCTGGCGCAGCGGGCGCACCTCGACACCGGGGTCGGTCATGTCGCAGACGAAGTAGGTGATGCCCCGGTGCTTGGGCACGTCGGAGTCGGTACGGGCGATGAGGATGGCCCAGCGGGCGAGATGGGCGCTGGAGGTCCACACCTTCTGCCCGTCGACCACCCAGTCTCCCCCGTCCTCACGCACGGCGCGGGTGCCGAGCGCCGCCAGGTCGGATCCGGCGCCCGGCTCGCTGAACAGCTGGCACCAGACCTCCTCACCGGTCCACAGGGGCCGCAGGAAACGCCGCTTCTGCTCCTCGGTGCCGTACTGGAGGATCGTCGGCGCGGCCATGCCCAGGCCGATGCCGATGCGGCGCGGATCGTTGTCGGGCGCGCCGGCGGCCGCCAGCTCGGCGTCCACGACGGCCTGGAGGGAGCGGGGGACGCCGAGGCCGCCGAGTCCTTCGGGGAAGTGCACCCAGGCGAGCCCGGCGTCGAAGCGGGCCCGCAGGAAGTCCAGACGGGCGGTCTCGGCGGACGAGTGGGGCGGGCCCGCAAGGCCGTCGGTCGAGGAGGGTGACGGCGGACGTGTGGGCGGGTGCGTGGCCAGCAGCTCCCGGGTGAGGCGGCGCAGTTCGGCGGCGTCCCTCATGCGTCGGCTCCCTTCTCGGGCGAGGGCAGCACCGCGACGCGCCCGGTGGTGACACCGTCGGCCACCCGCTGCACGGCGTCGGCGGCCGCGGCGAGCGGGACGCGCTCACTGACCAGCGGCTTGATCGCGCCCCGGGCGGCGAGATCGGTGAGCCGTTCGTGGCAGTCCCGGACCAGCGCGGGGTTCTTGGTGTTGTACAGGCCCCAGTGCAGGCCGAGGATCGCATAGTTCTTGATGAGGGCGTGGTTCAGGGCGGGGCTGGGAATGGTTCCGCTCGCGAAGCCGACGACCACGATCCGGCCCTCGAAGGCGACGGCCTTGGCGGACTGGGCGTAGGCCTGACCGCCGACCGGGTCGTAGATCACGTCGGCGCCCCGGCCGCCGGTGGCCTCCTTCACGGCGGCCACCACGTCCTGCTCGCGCCGGTCGATCACCACGTCGCAGCCCAGCTCGCGGGCGACGGCCGCCTTCCCGGCACCGCCGACCACCCCGATGACGGTGGCGCCCGCCGCCTTGCCGAGCTGCACGGCCGCGCTGCCGACCCCTCCCGCGGCGGCGTGGACGAGCAGGGTCTCGCCGGCGCGCAGGGCGGCCCGGCGGTGCAGTCCGAACCAGCCGGTCTGATAGCCGATGTGCAGCGCGGCCGCCTCGGCGTCGTCCAGCGCCTCCGGCGCGGGCAGCAGCGCGGCGGTGTCCGCGACGGCGTACTCGGCGAAACCGCCGTACGGCAGTGCGGGGCTGGCGATCACCCTGCGCCCGTCCTCGGTCTCGCCGCAGATCTCGACACCGGGGGTGAACGGCAGCGGGGGCCTGACCTGGTACTGGCCCCGGCACATCAGGGCGTCCGGGAAGTTGATGTTGGCGGCCCGCACCTTCAGCAGGGCCTGCCCCTCGCCGGGGGTCGGCCGCGCCACGTCCGCGAGGCGCATCACCTCGCCCGGCTCGCCGAGCTCGTGCACTTGCCATGCCTGCATGCGGGGCCTCCACGGGACGGTGAACGTCATGTCCGGCTGACCGGTCCACCGCATACTAAGCGGTCGCTTGCCCATCGGGGAACAGTTTCGTCCGTCACGCCCGGCGGTCCTCGCATCACCCCCGCCCGGGCCGCGCCCGTACGTGCATCCGTTCCCCCTGCGGGCCGAACAGGCTGAGGAACTCCACGGGCCCCTCCCCCGTCGACCCGAACCAGTGCGGCACCCGCGTGTCGAACTCCGCCGCCTCCCCCGCCGCGAGCACCACGTCGTGCTCGCCGAGCACCAGCCGCAGCTTCCCCGACATCACGTACAGCCACTCGTAACCCTCGTGCGTGCGCGGGTCGGGTTCCAGCCGCCGCTTCGGTTCGAGCACCTTGTACGCCTGGAGCCCGCCGGGCCGGCGGGTGAGCGGCCAGTGGGTACGGCCGTGACGCACGATCGGCCCGGACGCGCGGATCCGCGGATCACCGACCGGCGGCGCGTCGACGAGTTCGTCCAGCGGCACCTGATGGGCCTGCGCGATCGGCAGCAGCAGCTCCAGGCTGGGCCTGCGCAGCCCGGACTCCAGTCTCGACAGGGTGCTCACGGATATGCCCGTCGTCTCCGAGAGCGCCGCGAGGGTCACCTCCCGCTCCTTCCTGATCCGCCGCAGCCGGGGGCCCACATTCGCGAGAACGTCGTCCGTCGTCATCCCGCTATTGCAGGAACGGCAAGTTTGTTTGTCAATGCCGCATCGTCTCAGGGACGGTGGTCGTGGAGGTGGTCACGATGAACGCATGGGACCGGAACGAGATCTATGACGTGGTCGTCGTCGGCGGCGGCGCGGCGGGGCTCTCCGCCGCTCTGGTACTGGGCAGGGCCCGGCACCGCACACTCGTCGTCGACGCGGGCGAGCCCCGCAACGCGCCCTCGTCGCACATGCAGGGCTATCTGACCCGGGACGGAATGGCACCGGCCGACTTCCTGGCGCGGGGACGGGAGGAGATCGCACGCTACGGCGTCGAGCTCGTCCGGGACCGGGTCACGGACGTCACCGGGGACGGGGACTTCACCGTCACCCTCGGCTCGGGAGGAACCGTGCGCGCCCGGCGGCTGATCGTCGCCACCGGGCTGAAGGACGAGCTGCCCGGGGTCCCCGGGATCGCCGAGCGGTTCGGGCGGGACGTGCTGCACTGTCCGTTCTGCCACGGCTGGGAGGTGCGCGACCGGCCCTTCGGGGTGCTCGCCTCGAGCGCGACGAGTGTGCACCAGGCGCTGATGGTGTCCCAGTGGTCGCAGGACGTCACCTTCTTCCTGCACCGGGTCGCCGAGGCCGAGCTGTCCGACCAGGACCTGCGGCGGCTGGCCGCCGCGGGCGTCGACGTGGTGCCCGGCGAGGTCGCGGAGCTGGTGGTCGAGGACGACCGGCTCACCGGGGTGCGGCTGGCCGACGGCAGCACGCACGCGCGCTCGGTGCTCTTCGTCGGCCCCCGCCCGGTGCCGCGGACGGGTCTGCTGGAGCGGCTGGGCGCCGAGCTGGACGAGACCCCGTTCGGCGCCTACCCGGTCGTCGACCCGACGGGGCTGACGACGGTGCCCGGTGTCTGGGCGGCGGGCAACGCGATCGGCTTCGCCGAGCAGGTGGTGCACGCCGCGAGTGGCGGCTACCGCGCGGCGGCCGCGATCGTCGGGGACCTGCTCATGTCCCGCCTGGACGCCGCCGTGAACACGTAAGCGTTCGGGCGGCCGGGGTGTGGAGCGCCCGCCTCCGTAGCACCATGGCCGCATGTTGCTGTCCCGCCTGGCCCGGGTGTCCCAGGAGGTCGCCGCCACCTCGGCGCGGTCCCGGAAGATCGCTCTGCTCGCCGAGCTGTTCCGGGAGGCGGAGGCGGACGACGTGCCGATCGTCATCCCGTACCTGGCGGGCCGGCTGCCGCAGGGGCGGATCGGCGTGGGCCGGCAGGTGCTGAGCCGTCCGGTCGCCCCCGCCGCCGAGCCGTCCCTGACGGTGCGCGAGGTCGACGCGCTGCTCACCGGACTCGGCAAGGTGTCGGGCCCGGGCTCGCAGGCCGAGCGGGCCCGGCTGGTCGGCGAACTGCTGGGCGCCTGCACCGGGGACGAGCAGCGCTTCCTCTCCGGACTGCTCACCGGTGAGGTCCGGCAGGGCGCCCTGGACGCGGTCGCCGTCGAAGGGCTGGCGCAGGCGACGGGGGCGCCGCCGGCGGATGTACGGCGGGCGGTGATGCTGTCCGGCTCGTTGCAGTCGGTGGCCGGAGCACTGCTGGCGGACGGCGTCGGGGCGTTGGAGCGGTTCCGGCTCACCGTCGGCCGGCCGGTGCTGCCGATGCTGGCGCACAGCGCCTCCTCGGTCGCGGAGGCGGTGGGGAAACTGGGGGCGTGCGTGGTCGAGGAGAAGCTGGACGGCATCCGCGTCCAGGTCCACCGCGACGGCGGCACCGTGCGGGTGCACACCCGTACCCTCGACGACATCACCGACCGGCTGCCGGAAGTGACGGCGGCGGCCCGGGAGTTGCGGAGCGAGCGGTTCATCCTGGACGGGGAGGTGATCTCGTTCGACGAGAACGGCCGCCCCCGCTCGTTCCAGGAGACCGCCGGACGGGTCGGCTCCCGGGTGGACGTGGCCGCGGCCGCCCGGGAGGTCCCGGTCTCCCCGGTCTTCTTCGACGCGCTCTCCGTCGACGGCCGCGACCTGCTGGACCTGCCGTTCACCGGGCGGCACGCGGAGCTGGCCCGGCTGGTCCCGGAGCCGATGCGGGTACGGCGCGCCCTGGTGCCGGGCCCCGAGGACCTGGATACGGCGGAGGAGTTCCTCGCCGAGACACTGAGGCGCGGTCACGAGGGTGTCGTGGTGAAGGGCCTGGACGCCCCCTACAGCGCCGGCCGGCGCGGCGCGTCCTGGCTGAAGGTCAAACCGGTGCACACGCTCGACCTGGTGGTCCTGGCCGCGGAGTGGGGCCACGGCCGCCGCACCGGGAAGCTCTCCAATCTGCATCTGGGCGCACGGACGGCCGACGGCGGATTCGCGATGCTCGGCAAGACCTTCAAGGGAATGACGGACGTGATGCTGGCGTGGCAGACGCGGCGGCTGCGGGAACTGGCGGTCGAGGAGAGCGGGTACGTCGTGACGGTGCGCCCCGAACTCGTCGTCGAGATCGCCTACGACGGTCTCCAGCGCTCCACCCGCTATCCGGCCGGTGTGACCCTGCGGTTCGCCCGGGTGATCCGCTACCGCGAGGACAAGAGGTCCGAGGAGGCCGACACGGTGGAGACCCTGCTCGCCGCGCACCCGGAGGTACGGCCGTGAAGGGCTCCCGGAGCGCCGGACTGCTGCTGTTCCGGCGCACCGGCGACGGCATCGAGGTGCTGCTCGGTCATATGGGCGGTCCGTTCTTCGCCCGGCGGGACACCGGGGCGTGGACCGTACCGAAGGGCGAGTACGACCCCGACGAGCCGGCCTGGGAGGCGGCACGGCGCGAGTTCCAGGAGGAGCTGGGACTGCCGCCGCCGGACGGGGAGGCGCTCCTGCTCGGGGAGGTCCGGCAGTCCGGCGGGAAGACGGTCACGGCGTGGGCGATCGAGGCCGATCTCGACCCGGCGACGGTCGTGCCCGGCACGTTCGAGATGGAGTGGCCGCCGAAGTCGGGGCGGACGCGGGAGTTCCCGGAACTGGACCGGGTCGCGTGGTTCGCCCTGGACCGGGCCCGGGAAGTGATCGTCTCCGCGCAGGCCGCGTTTCTCGACCGCTTGGCGGAGCACTCGCCCTGAGGAGACCTCCCGCGTTGCGCCGCCCACCGCCGCGCGGGAAGGTCGGAATGCACAGCCCGTCCCCAGGGAGGTCAGCGATGCACATCGCCACGGTGAATCCGGCGACCGGCGAGACCCTCAAGACGTACCACCCCATGGACGAGGAGGAGGTCGAACGCCGGCTCCAGCTCGCGGAGGCCACGTTCCGTACGTACCGGACGACGGCGTTCGACGAGCGGGCCCGCCTGCTGCACCGGGCCGCCGAGCTCCTCGACGAGGACCGGCGGACCATCGGCCAGGTGATCACCACGGAGATGGGCAAGCCGGTCAAGCAGGCCCGCGCGGAGGCCGCGAAGTGCGCCAAGGCGATGCACTGGTACGCCGACCACGCGGCAGAGCTCCTCGCCGACGAGGAACCCGAGGCCTCCGATGTGAAGGACTCCGGTGCCTCCCGGGTCCTGGTGCGTTACCGCCCGCTGGGCCCGGTGCTCGCCGTGATGCCGTGGAACTTCCCGCTGTGGCAGGTGGTGCGGTTCGCCGCGCCCGCGCTGATGGCGGGCAATGTGGGACTGCTCAAGCATGCCTCGAACGTGCCGCAGACAGCCCTGTACCTGGAGGACCTCTTCCACCGCGCGGGCTTCACCGAGGGCTGCTTCCAGACACTGCTCATCGGCTCCGCCGCGGTCGACGGCATCCTGCGGGACGAACGGATCAGGGCGGCCACCCTCACCGGGAGCGAGCCCGCGGGCCGCGCGGTCGCCTCCACGGCCGGGGAGATGATCAAGAAGACGGTGCTCGAACTGGGCGGCAGCGACCCGTACATCGTCATGCCCTCGGCCGACCTGGACCGGGCCGCCGAGGTCGCGGTCACCGCGCGGACACAGAACACGGGGCAGTCCTGCATCGCCGCCAAGCGGTTCATCGTGCACACGGATGTCTACGACGCGTTCGCCGAGCGCTTCACCGCGGGCATGAGGGCGCTGAAGGTCGGCGACCCGATGGACGAGGACACGGACGTCGGGCCGCTGTCGAGCGAACGGGGCCGCGACGACCTGGAGGAACTGGTCGACGACGCCGTACGGGCCGGTGCCACCGTGCACTGCGGCGGCGAGCGCCCCGAGGGGCCCGGCTGGTTCTATCCGCCGACGGTGCTGGCCGGGATCGGGCGGGAGATGCGCATCCACCGGGAGGAGGCGTTCGGACCGGTCGCCACGCTGTACCGGGCCGCGGACCTGGACGAGGCGGTGCTGATCGCGAACGACACCGACTTCGGGCTCAGTTCCAACGTCTGGACCCGCGACGCGGCCGAGGTCGACCGGTTCGTCCGGGACCTGGAGGCGGGCAGTGTGTATGTGAACGGGATGACGGCGTCCCACCCGGCGTTTCCGTTCGGCGGGGTGAAGCGGTCCGGGTACGGACGTGAGCTGTCCGGGCACGGAATCCGCGAGTTCTGCAACATCACCACGGTTTGGCAGGGTGCGTGACGCCCGCGCGGTTACGATCCCGACTGTGAACCGCGAAGTGACTCTGCCTCTGATCGTCGACGACCGCGGGACCTTGCAGGTGTCCGCCGCCGATGTCAGCAAACTGCTGCGTACGGTGGGTGGGCGTTGGGTGCGGCTGGTCGAGGCCGGGGAGGACGGGCTCGACGAGGACACGGTCGCCGCGCTGACCATCGAACTGGCCAAACTCGCCGACCGCATCGACGTGGCGTGCATCGCCCACAGCAGTGGGGGTGCGCCGTAGCAGGCGGGGCTCATGGCCGGGTGCGGGCCGTGGGTGGCTCGTCGCGCGGTTCCCCGCGCCCCGGGCCGTGCTCCTCCAACGTCGACCAGAACAGCGCCTCGTAGGTCTGCAGCAGGCGGGCGTACCGGTGTGCGCGGTTCTCGTTCAGGCGCCCCTCCTCCAGACCCGTCCCGGCCGCTTGTACGGCCGCGCGGTCCAGGTCGGGGGACGGTTGTGCGAAGAAGTCGAAGAAGGCGCAGGCTTCGTCCCCGAAGCCGTAGTGGGTGCGCAGGGCCTGCGCGATCGTCGCGCAGTAGCCGCCCCAGGCCGAGAAGTTCGCCGCCAGGGCCAGGACCACGTCCGGCGGTTCGGCGTTGAGGGCCAGCCAGGCGACGTACGCGGGGTAGGCCTGGCAGCCCGGCAGGGGGGTGTACGCGTCCGTCCGCGCCTCGTCCACGCCGCATGCCGCCGTGAAGGTCCTCAGGTGCTCCTGGGCCAGTTCCTCGCCGTCGGCCAGTGCGGTGAAGTACGCGGCCGCGTGCGGGTCGGCGCGGTCCGCCAGGTGGAGGAAGGCGCGGCGGTCCGCGGGGATCACCCAGGTCTGCTCCAGGGCCAGCGTGGCGAGGACGGCGCGGTCCGCCTCGCCCCGGGCGATCAGGGGGACCAGCGGATTGGAGCGCGGGTCAGGGGCGAGTTCCCTGGTGGTCGTCTCCAGCAGTTCCCGGGCGGTGCGTGTCATCGCGTCCTCCGTCGCGTCGGTCCACGCGAGAGCGTTCCCCGGGAATGGGGCGCGGGTAACCCGGCGGTGCCGCCCGCACCGCCGGGTCACGTCCGGGTGGCCGGCCGTCAGCGGATGGGCATGCCCGACAGGGTGCGGGCGATCACCAGGCGCTGGATCTCGCTCGTGCCTTCGAAGATCGTGTAGATCGCGGCGTCGCGGTGCATCCGCTCGACCGGGTACTCGCGCGTGTAGCCGTTGCCGCCGAGGATCTGTATGGCCTGGGCGGTGACCTTCTTGGCCGTCTCGCTGGCGAACAGTTTGGACATCGAGCCCTCGGCCGCCGTGAACGGCTTGCCGTTGATCGCCATCCAGGAGGCGCGCCACACCAGGAGGCGGGCGGCGTCGATCTGGGTGCGCATGTCGGCGAGCTGGAAGGCGACGCCCTGGTTGTCGATGATCGGGCGGCCGAACTGCTCACGCGTGGTGGCGTACTCCAGGGCGACCTCGTAGGCCGCGCGGGCGGTGCCGACCGCCATGGCGCCGACGGCGGGGCGGGACGCCTCGAAGGTGGCCATGGCGGCGTTCTTCACTCGCTCGCCGCCCTTCCTGGCCTTCTCCCGGGCGCGGGCGAGGCGCTCGTCCAGCTTCTCCTTGCCGCCGAGGAGGCAGGAGCCGGGAACGCGCACGTTGTCCAGGATGACCTCGGCGGTGTGCGAGGCGCGGATGCCGTGCTTCTTGAACTTCTGGCCCTGGGAGCAGCCGGGGGTGCCCGGCGGGATGATGAAGGAGGCGTGGCCCTTGGAGCCGAGGTCCGGGTCGACGACCGCGACCACGACGTGGACGTTGGCGATGCCGCCGTTGGTGGCCCAGGTCTTGGTTCCGTTGATCACCCACTCGTCCTTGGCCTCGTCGTACACCGCGCGGGTGCGCATCGAGGCCACGTCGGAGCCGGCGTCGGGCTCGGAGGAGCAGAAGGCGGCGACCTTGACGTCATTGGCGTCGCCGTACATCTGGGGGATCCAGGTGCCGATCTGCTCCTCGGTGCCGTTGGCGAGGACGCCGACCGCGGCGAGACCGGTGCCGACGATCGACAGGGCGATGCCCGCGTCGCCCCAGAAGAGCTCCTCCATCGCCATGGGGATGCCGAGGCCGCTTGCGTCGAAGTACTGCTGGGCGTAGAAGTCCAGGGAGTAGATGCCCACCTTGGCGGCCTCCTGGATGACCGGCCAGGGAGTCTCCTCACGCTCGTCCCATTCGGCGGCCGCGGGGCGGATCACATCGGCGGCGAAGCCGTGCAGCCAGTCACGGACCTCCTTCTGCTCGTCGTTGAGCTCCATGGTGAACTCGGCCATGACTCCTCCAGCGGCGGCGCACGTGCATGTTACTTAAGGTAACCCCGAGTCTGTTACCGGTCGGTAGGGAAAGTCAACTCCCCAGGACCTGTCGGTATCCCGTTCGATGGCCGCAGGTCCTTCAGTGTTAGTTTGCCCAGGCGTCACCGAACCAGCACGGGTGGGGAGAGCTCATGGACACCACACAGCGGACCGGTCAGCAGCGGTCCGCCGACCGACGCCGGCGCGAGCTGCTGGAGGCTGCCGACCGGGTGGTGCTGCGCGACGGCCCGGGGGCCTCGATGAACGCGATCGCCGCCGAGGCCGGTATCACCAAGCCCATCCTCTACCGGCACTTCGGTGACAAGGGAGGACTGTACGCGGCTCTGGCCAAGCGGCACACCGACGCGTTGCTGGATTCCCTGCGGGCCGCCCTGGACGCCCCCGCCGAGCGGCGCCAGCGGGTCGAGGCCACGCTGGACACCTACCTGTCGGCGATCGAGGCGCGCCCCCAGGTGTACCGGTTCCTGATGCATCCTGCGGAGGGAGCGACGAGCGACCAGGGCTTCGACGTCGGCAAGCACTCGGCGCCGCTGCTGCGGCGGATGGGTGAGGAACTGGCCCAGGTGATCGGGGAGCGGCTCGACCTGGGGCCGGACAGCCAGCGGCTGGCCCGGGTGTGGGGGCACGGCATCGTCGGCATGATGCACGCGGCCGGTGACTGGTGGCTCGGCGAACGGCCCTGCTCCCGGGCGGATTTGGTACGCAGCCTGGCGGACCTGCTGTGGGGGCGGCTGGCGGCGGTGGGCGACAGGGTCGGCGGCCCCGGCTTCTGAGCCGCCGGCCCGGCCGGCACTCGGGCCCCCTGACCCAGCCGGTTCCCGCTCCCCGCGGCCTCCCTGCCCGGACGGTTCCCACCCCGCCGGCCGACGGACTTCCGGCCCGAGCACCCACGACCCCGGGCGGCCTCCAGCCCTCTGGCCCAGCCGGTTCCCGGTCGCCGCGGCCCCGTACCCGGGACGTTCCCGCTCCCCGCGGCCTCCCTGCCCGGAAGGTTCCCACCCCGCCGGCCGACGGACTTCCGGCCCGAGCACCCACGACCCCGGGCGGCCTCCAGCCCCCTGGCCCGGAGGACTGCGAACCCGGACCGCTCCCGCCCCACCCCCAGCCCGACCGGCCTGTGGTCCGGGTCATTCCCGCCCTCCGGCCAGGAGAACTCCCCTCGTGGTCCGGGCGCTGCCCGGCGTACGGCCGGGGCCGGGCTCTCAGCTCCGCCGGTTCCAGGAAGCCCGGTTCGCCCGGCGCATGAGTCTGCGGTGCCGCCACCCGGTGAGGCGGTCGGCGTAGATCCGGCCCTCCAGGTGGTCGCACTCGTGCTGCAGACAGCGGGCGAAGAAACCGGTGCCGTGGACGGTGACCGGTTCGCCGGTCACCGTGAAACCCTGGACCACGGCATGGTCGTACCGCTCCGTCCCCGCCTCCAGGCCGGGCAGGGACAGACAGCCCTCCGGGCCGCGCACCACCACCCCGTCCGCCTCGGCCAGCCGCGGGTTCACCACATGCCCCCGGTGCCGGACTTCCTCGTCGTCCGGGCAGTCGTAGACGAAGACCCTCAGTGACTCGCCGACCTGGTTGGCCGCCAGGCCCACGCCCTGGGCCGCGTACATCGTCGCGAACAAGTCCTCCACCAAGCGGGAGAGTTCCGGACCGAAGCCGGTGACCTCCCGGCAGGGCGCGTGCAGCACCGGGTCGCCGAGCAGAGTGAGGGGCCGAACGCGTCCCTGGACGCCGGGGATGGAGCCGTGTCGCATGGCGGCAAGGGTACGGTCCTTCCAGCAACGCCCGTCTCACGATGGTGCCGGGGTTCTGGAGTGCGAACGGATCTCGATAGGCTGAGCTCTCATCACGTGGCCGTCAGGCACAGACGCGGCGCGTACGCAAGGAGGATCGAGAACTGATGGCAGGCAACTCGGACCCGCTCTCGCCGCGGGCCAAGCTGGCCGTGACCGCGGGCAAGGCGGTCGCGGCGGCCTCCCGCGCCGCCGGACGCGGCAGCGGTTCGGTGATCGGCGGCCGGGTGGCACTCAAACTGGACCCCGATCTCCTCGCCCGGCTCGCGCAGAACCTGGACTGCGTCCTGGTCTCGGCGACCAACGGCAAGACCACCACGACCAGGCTCATCGCGGAGGCGCTGCGGGCCGCGGGACCGGTCGTCTCCAACGCGCTCGGCGCCAACATGCCGGCCGGCATCACCTCGGCGCTCGCCGGCGGCTCGGACGCGAAGTTCGGCGTCATAGAGGTCGACGAGAAGTACCTGGCCGGCGTGGCCCGGGACACCGACCCGAAGTGCATCGCGCTGCTCAACCTCTCCCGCGATCAGCTCGACCGCGCCGCCGAGACCCGGATGCTCGCGGAGAACTGGCGCGAGGGACTGGCCGGCTCCAAGGCCGTCATCGTCGCCAACGCCGACGACCCGCTGGTGGTGTGGGCCGCCTCCTCCTCCCCCAACGTGATCTGGGTCGCGGCCGGGCAGATGTGGAAGGACGACGCCTGGTCGTGCCCGTCCTGCGGCGGTGTGATGCAGCGCCCGGGCGACGACTGGTTCTGTGGCGAGTGCGGATTCCGCCGGCCGACCCCGAGCTGGGCGCTCTCCGGCGACCACGTGCTCGACCCGCACGGCTCCGCCTGGCCGATCCACCTCCAGCTGCCGGGCCGCGCCAACAAGGCCAACGCCGCGTCGTCCGCGGCCGTCGCCGCCGTCTTCGGGGTGCCGCCACAGGTCGCCCTGGAGCGCATGTACCAGGTGCAGGCGGTGGCCGGCCGCTATGACGTGGTCCAGTTCGAGGGCCGTGACCTGCGCCTGCTGCTCGCCAAGAACCCCGCGGGCTGGCTGGAGACGTTCTCGCTGATCGACCCGCCGCCGACGCCGGTGATCCTGTCGGTGAACGCGCGCGGCGCCGACGGCACCGACACCTCCTGGCTGTGGGACGTCGACTACACGCGGCTGACCGGCCACCCCATCTGCGTGGTCGGCGACCGGAAGCTGGACCTCGCGGTGCGGCTGGAGGTCGCGAACCAGCAGTTCCAGGTCTGCGAGAACCTCGACCAGGCGGTCCAGCTGTGCCCGCCCGGCCGGATCGAGGTCATCGCCAACTACACCGCGTTCCAGGACCTGCGCCGCCGCGTCGGCAACTGACCACGACACCTCAGGGGACTTGAAGTGAGCGACAACCAGCTGCGGGTCGTCTGGATCTACCCGGACCTGCTCAGCACCTACGGCGACCAGGGCAACGCTCTCGTCGTCGAGCGCCGGGCGCGGCAGCGCGGCCTCGACGTGGCCCGGCTCGACGTGCGCAGCGACCAGCCCATCCCGACCTCCGGCGACATCTATCTGATCGGCGGCGGTGAGGACCGGCCGCAGCGGCTGGCCGCCGAACGGCTGCGCCGGGACGGCGGACTGCACCGCGCGGTGGAGAACGGCGCGATCGTCTTCTCGGTGTGCGCCGGTTACCAGATCCTCGGCCACGAGTTCATCAACGACCTCGGCCAGCGCGAGCCCGGTCTCGGTCTGCTCGACGTGGTCTCGGTACGCGGTGAGGGCGCCCGGTGCGTGGGCGACGTACTGGCGGACATCAACCCGCGGCTGGGACTGCCTCCGCTGACCGGGTTCGAGAACCACCAGGGCGTCACCCACCTGGGTCCCACGGCGCGCCCGCTCGCCCAGGTGCGCTTCGGCAACGGCAACGGCACCGGGGACGGCACCGAGGGCGCGTTCAACGACACCGTCTTCGGCACCTACATGCACGGCCCCGTACTCGCCCGCAACCCGCAGATCGCCGACCTGCTGCTCAAGCTGGCGCTGGACGTCAACGCGCTGCCGCCGACCGACGACCACTGGTACGAGGCGCTGCGGACCGAGCGGATCGCGGCGGCGCAGCAGCCCGCCTGAGGCGTCCGCGGCCCCGGGAGCAACGGGCGTCGGACGGGTCCGGACGGCCCGTCTGACGCCTGCTCCGCACAGGTGAGCGGGGTCGTCCAGCAGGCGGACGTGAGATGCGGCAGAGCCCCCCGTAGCCGCTAGGGTGGCGGAGATCGAGCCGGACAGCGCGGTCCGGTCCCGGCCCACATCGAGAAGGTTGTTTCGGGCTATGCGCATTGGTGTCCTCACGTCCGGCGGCGACTGCCCCGGCCTGAACGCCGTCATCCGGTCCGTCGTGCACCGTGCCGTCGTCGACCACGGCGACGAGGTCATCGGCTTCCGCGACGGCTGGAAGGGCCTCCTGGAGTGCGATTACCTCAAGCTCGACCTCGACGCGGTGAGCGGCATCCTCGCCCGCGGCGGCACCGTCCTCGGCTCCTCCCGGGTCCGTCCCGAGCATCTGCGGGACGGTGTGGAGCGGGCCCGGGGGCATGTCCGGGAACTCGGCCTCGACGCGATCATCCCGATCGGCGGTGAGGGCACACTGAAGGCGGCCCGGCTGCTCTCCGACAACGGCCTGCCGATAGTCGGGGTACCGAAGACCATCGACAACGACATCGCTGTCACCGACGTGACCTTCGGCTTCGACACCGCCGTCGGGGTGGCGACCGAGGCCCTCGACCGGCTGAAGACCACCGCCGAGTCCCATCAGCGCGTGCTGATCGTGGAGGTCATGGGCCGTCACACGGGCTGGATCGCGCTGCACTCCGGCATGGCGGCGGGCGCGCACGCCATCGTCGTACCCGAGCGGCCCTTCGACATCGACGAGCTGACCGCGAAGGTCGGCGAGCGGTTCTCGGCCGGCAAGAGGTTCGCGATCGTGGTCGCCGCGGAAGGGGCCAAGCCGAGGGCCGGCACGATGGACTTCGACGAGGGCGGCAAGGACGTCTACGGCCATGAGCGGTTCGCCGGGATCGCCCGGCAGCTCTCCCTGGAGCTCGAGTCACGGCTCGGCAAGGAGGCGCGGCCGGTGATCCTGGGGCATGTGCAGCGCGGCGGGACGCCCACGGCGTACGACCGGGTGCTGGCGACGCGGTTCGGGTGGCACGCGGTGGAGGCGGTGCACCGCGGGGAGTTCGGGCGGATGACCGCACTGCGGGGGACGGACATCGTAATGGTGTCCCTCGCGGACGCGGTGGAGACCTTGAAAACGGTGCCGGACGCGCGGTACGCGGAAGCGGAGTGCGTGCTGTGACCCTCCGGGTGCGGCTCGGTCCCTGAGGTGGATCCCGGGGTGCGGGCCGTCGCCGGCCGATCGCGCCCACGCGGCGGAGCCGCACACCGATACGGTCCCGTGCCCCTTCAGGACGCGCCTGCCCTCCCCCGGTGACGGAAGTCGCCGGGGGCGGTTCTAGTCTGGTGCGGACGGATCGGGTACAACCTGCACGAAAATGGAGCCGGCGGATGGATCACAGCGGGCACGGCATGACCATGGATCTGCCGCCGTTCACGCTGGGGCGAGGACTCGCCTGGTCGGCGGATTCCTTCTTCCTCATCGCGTGTCTGCTGGGACTCGCGCTGTACGGCTGGGGCGTGGTGCGGCTGGTACGGCGCGGTGACAAGTGGCCGGTGGGGCGGACCGTCGCGTTCGTCACCGGTGTGCTGAGCATCGGGCTCATGATGTGCACCGCACTGAACGACTACGGCATGGTCATGTTCAGTGTGCACATGGTGCAGCACATGGTGATCAGTATGGTGTCGCCGATCCTGATCCTGCTCGGCGCCCCGATCACCCTGGCCCTGCGCGCGCTGCCGCCGGCCGGGCGGGGCCGCAAGGGGCCGCGCGAACTGCTGCTGATGCTGCTGCACAGCCACTACATGCGGATCATCACCCACCCGGTGTTCACCATCCCGATGTTCATCGCGAGCCTGTACGGCCTGTACTTCACTCCGTTGTTCGACTTCCTGATGGGCTCCCAGGTGGGGCACACCGCCATGATGGTGCACTTCCTCGCCGTGGGCCTGGCCTTCTTCTGGCCGATCATGGGCGTGGATCCGGGTCCGCACCGGCCGGGTTACCTGATGCGGATCCTGGAACTGTTCGCGGGCATGCCGTTCCACGCCTTCTTCGGCATCGCCCTGATGATGGCGTCGACGCCGATGGTCACCACCTTCCAGAACCCGGTCGCCTCGCTCGGCATCGACGCGCTGTCCGACCAGAACGCGGCAGGCGGCATCGCCTGGGCGTTCAGCGAGATCCCCTCCGTCATCGTGCTGCTCGCCCTGCTGTTCCAGTGGTACGCCTCGGACCAGCGGCAGGCGAAGCGCCAGGACCGCGCGGCCGACCGGGACGGGGACAAGGAACTCGAGGCGTACAACGCCTATCTGGCCTCTCTGCACACGCCCGGGAACTGAGTTTTCACCCCCGGCTCCCGTCGGCGCGCACCGGGGGAAACGCGGCGTGTGCGCGCGGTCCCGCCGCGTGACCGCGGTCGCACATGTCGTCGTGTGCCCCGCAAAAAGGCGGAACGGGGGCACCATGGAGGGAGCCGAACCATGAGGAGGGTGTCGCGATGCCCGGTACCACGAACGGTTCCACGTCGACGAAGACCATGGGAGTGCTCACCGTAGGCGCACTGGTCGCCGTGACCGCGTACACGGTGGCGCTCGGCAGCAACGGCTGGCTGTGGTTCGGCTGGGTGGTCCTGGGGCTGATCACCTTGGGAATGGTCGCCACCCGCAGCGCCTGAGAAGTCCGGGGGGGCGGGGCCTCACCTCGGAGTGAGCCGCCCCGCCAGGTGCACGCCCGGCTGGTACTTCGGCAGCCGGACGGTGATCTTCATGCCCGCGCCCACGGCGGTCTCGATGACGAGGCCGTGGTCGTCCCCGTAGACCTGGCGGAGCCGGTCGTCGACGTTGGACAGTCCGATACCGCCGGTGGGGCTGACCTCGCGGGCGAGGATGCGGCGCAGCAGGACGGGGTCCATGCCCGCGCCGTCGTCCTCGATGACGACGAGGGCTTCGGCTCCCGCGTCCTGCGCGGTGATCTGGATGTGGCACCGGTCGGCCTTGCCCTCCAGACCGTGTTTGACGGCGTTCTCCACCAGCGGCTGGAGGCAGAGGAAGGGCAGCGCGACCGGCAGCACCTCGGGGGCGATCTGCAGGGTGACGGCGAGGCGGTCGCCGAAGCGTGCCCGGACCAGCGCCAGGTAGTGGTCGATGGCATGGAGCTCGTCGGCGAGGGTGGTGAAGTCGCCGTGCCGGCGGAACGAGTAGCGGGTGAAGTCGGCGAACTCCAGCAGCAGCTCCCGGGCGCGCTCGGGGTCGGTGCGCACGAAGGAGGCGATCACGGCGAGCGAGTTGAAGATGAAGTGCGGGGAGATCTGCGCCCGCAGCGCCCTGATCTCGGCTTCGATGAGGCGGGTGCGTGACTGGTCGAGGTCGGCCAGCTCCAGTTGGACGGAGACCCAGCGGGCGACCTCCCCGGCGGCCCGGACCAGGACCGCGGACTCGCGGGGCGCGCAGGCGACGAGGGCGCCGTGCACCCGGTCGTCGACGGTGAGCGGGGCGACGACGGCCCAGCGCACCGAGCAGTCGGGGGTGTCGCAGGTGAGCGGGAAGGCCTCGCCCCGGCCGGTGTCGAGGGGGCCGGTGAGGCGTTCCATGATCTCGGTGCGGTGGTGGGCGCCGACACCGTCCCAGACGAGAACCTGATCACGGTCGGTGAGACACAGGGCGTCCGTGCCCAGCAGGGAGCGTAGTTTGCGGGCGGATTTCCGGGCGGTCTCCTCGGTCAGACCGGCCCGGAGCGGGGGTGTGGCCAGCGAGGCGGTGTGCAGGGTCTCGAAGGTGGCGTGCTCGACGGGAGTGCCGAGTCCGGCGAGGCTGGTGGGCCGGGCGGTGCGCCGGCCCAGCCAGAATCCGGCGGCCAGCAGGGGCAGGACGGCCACGAGCAGACCGGCGAGGAAGCCACTCATGAGGACACCTCCGTACGCAGTTCCTCCGGGAGGTGGAAGCGGGCCAGCACCGCCGCCGTGCCCGGCGGCACCCGGCCGGGGGTGGCCAGGGACACCAGGATCATCGTGAGGAAGCCCAGCGGCACCGACCACAGCGCGGGCCAGGCGAGCAGCGCGTGCCAGGGCCCCTCGCCCGGGTAGCCGGTCATGGTCGCGGCGACGGCGAGGAAGGCGGCGCCGCCGCCCACCAGCATCCCGGCCGCGGCACCCGGCGGGGTCAGCCGGCGCCACCAGATGCCGAGGACGAGCAGCGGGCAGAACGAGGAGGCCGAGACCGCGAAGGCGAGACCCACGGCGTCGGCCACCGGCAGTCCGCCGACCGCGACGCTCGCCCCGAGCGGCACGGCCATCGCGAGCACGGTGCCGAGCCGGAAATGCCGTACTCCGCGCGAGGGCAGCACGTCCTGGGTGAGCACCCCGGCGACGGCCATGGTGAGCCCGGAGGCCGTCGACAGGAACGCGGCGAAGGCGCCCCCGGCGACCAGCGCGCCGAGAAGTTCGCCGCCCACTCCCCCGATCATCCGGCCGGGCAGCAGCAGGACGGCGGCGTCCGCGCTCCCGGTGAGGGTGAGGTCGGGGGCGTACAGCCGGCCCAGGGCACCGTAGACGGGCGGCAGGAGGTAGAAGGCGCCGAGCAGGCCGAGGACGGCGACGGTGGTGCGACGGGCGGCGACTCCGTGCGGGCTGGTGTAGAAGCGGACGACGACATGGGGCAGGCCCATGGTGCCGAAGAAGGTGGCGAGCATCAGCCCGTACGTGGCGTACAGCGGGCGTTCCTCGCGGGATTCGGCGCTGGAGGGCGAGAGCGCGTCGACGGCGACGCGTCCGGCGGCGGGGACCTCGGCGCCCTCGGCGAAGGTGAGCCGGGTGCCGCCGTCGATACGGTGGGTGCCGGCGGACAGGCCGACCTCGGTGCCGGCGTGGTCGCGGCCGTCGACGGTGCCGTCCACGGTCACGGTGAGCGGCCGGTCGAGCCGTAGGTCGAGGGTGTCCTCGATGCGGACCACCCGCTGCTCGCGGAAGGTGGCGGGCTCGTCGAAGGCGTGGCTGGGGGCGCCGTCGCTCTGCCAGGCGAGGATCAGGAAGAGCGCGGGGACGAACAGGGCCGTGAGTTTCAGCCAGTACTGGAAGGCCTGCACGAAGGTGATGCTGCGCATGCCGCCGGCGGCGACGATGACGGTCACGACGACGGCCACGATGACCCCGCCGAGCCAGTCGGGCGTGCCGGTGAGCACGGTCAGGGTGAGCCCGGCGCCCTGGAGCTGGGGCAGCAGGTACAGCCAGCCGACGCCGACGACGAAGGCTCCCGCGAGCCGTCGTACGGTCTGCGAGGCGAGCCGGGCCTCCGCGAAGTCGGGCAGCGTGTAGGCGCCGGAGCGGCGCAGCGGGGCGGCGACGAACAGCAGCAGGACCAGATAGCCGGCGGTGTAGCCGACCGGGTACCAGAGCATGTCCGGGCCCTGCACGAGGACGAGGCCGGCGATGCCGAGGAAGGAGGCTGCGGAGAGGTACTCGCCGCTGATGGCGGCGGCGTTGAGGCGGGGGCCGACGGTGCGGGAGGCGACGTAGAAGTCGGAGGTGGTGCGGGATACGCGCAGGCCGAAGGCGCCGACGAGGACGGTCGAGACGACGACGAGCGCGACGGCGGTGACGCCGTAGGTGTAGTTCACGGTGCCGGGGTCCCCGGGTCTCAGCGGTCCTCGACGAGCCGGACGAAATCGCGTTCGTTGCGTTCGGCGCGGCGTACGTACCAGCGGGCGAGCAGGACCAGCGGGGGGTAGAGACCGAAGCCGAGCACCACCCACTCCAGACGGCGGACGTCCGGGGCGGCCGCGAAGACCAGCGGGAGCGGGCCGATGAGCAGGGCGAGGACGGCGAAGACGGCGAGCCCTTCGCGCAGCTGGATACGCATCAGGGAGCGGACGTAGGTGTGTCCGAGCGTGGTCTGCTCGTCGATCTCGGTGCGCGGCCGGTAGTAGCCGGAGGTGCGGCGGGCACGGCGGGGCGGGCCGGTGACGACCACACGGCGTTCGGACGGGTCCTGGGGCATGTGTGCCTCCCCTGTCTAGCTCGTGGTCCGGCGCATCAGCAGGTCCCTCAGTTCGCGGGCGTGCCGCCTGCTGACCTGGAGTTCCTCGGAGCCGATGAGGACACTCACGGTACCCGCGTCCAGACGGAGCTCGCCGATGTGGCGCAGGGCGGCCAGATGACGGCGGTGGATGCGGACGAAGCCCCGGGAGCGCCAGCGTTCCTCCAGGGTGGACAGGGGGATCCGGACGAGGTGGCTGCCGCGGTCGGTGTGGAGCCGGGCGTAGTCGCCCTGGGCCTCGACATGGGTGATGTCGTCGACGGCGACGAAGCGGGTGACGCCGCCGAGCTCGACGGCTATGTGGTCGGGATCGGGTTCGTGCACGGGGATGCGCGGGGTGGTCTCGCGCTGCGCGGTGGCGCGCGGGGTGGTCTCGCGCTGCGCGGCGACACGGCGGACGGCTTCGGCCAGCCGTTCCTTGCGGACGGGCTTGAGCACGTAGTCGACGGCTTTGAGGTCGAAGGCCTGGACGGCGAAGTCCTCGTGGGCGGTGACGAACACCACGAGCGGTGGCCGGGCGAAGCCGCTGAGCAGCCGGGCGAGGTCGAGGCCGTCGAGTCCGGGCATCTGGATGTCGAGGAAGACGACGTCGATGGCCTCGGGCCCGTCGGGGCCGGATTCCAGTGCGCGGTTGATGCGGCGCAGTGCCTCGGTGGCGTCACCAGCGCCCTCGGCGCTGCCGATGCGCGGGTCCGCGTTCAGCAGGTACAGCAGTTCCTCCAGTGAGGGACGTTCGTCGTCGACGGCGAGGGCGCGCAGCATGAAGGTGGAGTGTAGGGGTGATTTCCACATCTGGACATTGCCGGGTATCGGCGGCTTCGCCGGGGACCGGGTCCGGCCGCGGTACGCGGGGCGGCCGGGCGCCCCTGGATACAGTGCCCGCATGAGCAGCAGGCCCACGCCGTTCGACGAGCTCGACCGGAAGATCGTCACGGCTCTGATGGCGAACGCCAGGACGTCCTTCGCCGAGATCGGCGCGGCCGTCGGGCTGTCGTCGACGGCGGTCAAGCGCCGGGTGGACCGGCTGCGCGAGACCGGGGTGATCACCGGGTTCACCGCGACGGTGCGGCCGTCGGCACTGGGCTGGCGCACGGAGGCGTATGTCGAGGTGTACTGCGAGGGGGCGGCGCCGCCCCGGCGGCTGGCGGAGGTGGTGCGCAACCATCCGGAGATCGCCGCAGCGATGACGGTGACCGGGGGCGCGGACGCGCTGCTGCACGTGCGGGCGCGGGACGTGGAGCACTTCGAGGAGGTGCTGGAGCGGATCCGCCAGGAGCCGTTCATCCGCAAGACGATCAGCGTGATGGTGCTGTCCCACCTGCTGCCCGACAGTCCTGAGGCGGGAGTGAGTCAGCCCGCCCCGGACGGCGCATCGGACGTGCGTCGAACGGTGTGAACACGCAGCGATCCTGCGTCGACACGCAACTGTCGTCGCTTGTCGTCCGTCCCGGTGGCTTCCTACCGTGGAGGGGACCCCCTTCGGCACCGCGTGGAAGCGGAGGAACCCCTCTGTGCCCGGATCCCGTGTGGCGAGCCGGCGGCGCTATCTCGTCTGCGAACCCAGACATTTCGCCGTCCGGTACGCGATCAATCCCTGGATGCGTCCCGACCGTCCCGGCCATTCCGTCGATGTATCCCTCGCCCGACGCCAGTGGCGGACGCTGGTCGACACGTACCGCGACCACGGCCATACCGTGGAGTCCGTGGAACCGGAGCCCGGACTGCCCGACATGGTGTTCGCCGCGAACGCGGCGGTCGTCGTGGAGGGCCGTGTCTTCGGCTCCCGCTACCTCGCGCCCGAGCGGCGCCCGGAGTCCGTCCCGTACGAGGCCTGGTTCAAGGCCCAGGGCTACGACGTCCAGCACCCCGAGTCGGTGTGCGAGGGCGAGGGCGACCTGGTGCCCGCGGGGCGCTGGATCCTCGCCGGCACCGGGTTCCGCACCACCCGGGAGGCGCATCGCGAGGTGCAGGAGTTCTTCGGCGTACCGGTGATCGGCCTGACGCTGGTGGACCCGTACTTCTACCACCTGGACACGGCGCTGTTCGTGCTGGACGAGCAGAACGTCGCGTACTACCCGGACGCCTTTTCGCCGGGCAGCCGCGAGGTGCTCGCCCGGCTGTACCCGGACGCGGTGACCGCCACCCGTGAGGACGCGATGGCGTTCGGTCTGAACTCCGTCTCCGACGGACGCCATGTGTTCGTCTCACCGGGGGCGACGCACCTCGCCGGCCGGCTCGCCGACCGCGGTTATGTTCCCGTCCCCGTCGACCTGTCCGAGTTCCACAAGGCGGGCGGGGGCATCAAGTGCTGCACTCAGGAGATCCGCTCATGACCTCTGTCGTCCCCACGCGCACGTCCGCCGAGCTGATCGGCGCGGAGGAGCCGGTCCTCGCGCACAACTACCATCCACTGCCCGTGGTCGTCTCCCGCGCGGAGGGCACCTGGGTCGAGGACGTGGAGGGCAGGCGGTATCTCGACATGCTGGCCGGCTACTCGGCGCTCAACTTCGGCCACCGGCACCCCGCGCTGGTCGAGGTCGCGCACCGCCAGCTGGACCGGCTCACACTGACCTCCCGCGCCTTCCACAACGACCGGCTCGCGGAGTTCGCGGAGCGGCTGGCCGCCCTGACCGGGCTGGACATGGTGCTGCCGATGAACACCGGCGCGGAGGCGGTGGAGAGCGCCGTGAAGGTGGCCCGCAAGTGGGCCTACGACGTGAAGGGCGTCCCGGCCGACCGGGCGACGATCGTGGTGGCCGCGGACAACTTCCACGGCCGTACGACGACGATCGTGAGTTTCTCCACGGACGAGGTCGCGCGCGCCGGGTTCGGCCCCTTCACCCCCGGCTTCCGCGTGGTCCCGTACAACGATCTCGCGGCGCTGGAGGCGGCGGTCGACGAGACCACGGCGGCGGTGCTGATCGAGCCGATCCAGGGCGAGGCAGGGGTGATCATTCCCGACGACGGCTATCTGGCCGGGGTGCGGGAGCTGACCCGCCGCGCCGGGTGTCTGTTCGTCGCGGACGAGATCCAGTCCGGTCTCGGCCGTACCGGCCGCACACTCGCCGTGGAGCACGAGTCGGTGGTCCCGGACGTGGTCCTGCTCGGCAAGGCGCTGGGCGGCGGCATCGTCCCGGTGTCGGCGGTGGTGGCCCGGCGTGAGGTGCTTCAGGTGCTGCACCCCGGTGAGCACGGGTCGACCTTCGGCGGCAATCCGCTGGCGGCGGCGGTCGGCACGGCCGTGGTGGAGCTGCTGGAGACCGGTGAGTTCCAGCGCCGGGCCGCGGAACTGGGCGGCGTGCTGCACGAAGGCCTGCGGGCGCTGACCGGCCGGGGTGTCGTCGGCTTCCGCGCCCGTGGCCTGTGGGCGGGCGTGGACATCGACCCGGAGATCGGCACCGGCCGCGAGATCAGTGAGCGGCTCATGCGGGAGGGCATCCTGGTCAAGGACACCCACGGCTCCACCATCCGGCTGGCCCCGCCCCTGACCATCACCGCGCAGGAGCTCCGGGGCGCCCTCGGCACCCTGGAGAAGGTACTGACCGGCAACGCGTGAACCGCCGCGCCGTCCCCCGCCGGCCGCGGTGGGGGACGGCACCGTCCTGCCACGCCCGGGGAGCCCCCGCCCCGCTCCCAGGGTGAAGATGGGGACAAGAGGTGGTGGACCACTCCACAGACAGAGAGGTCGCCGTGGGCGGACACAAGCAGCAGGACGGTGCCCGGCAGGGGTTCGACGTGGCCGACGCCGCTCCCCTGCTGCTCGATCCGCACGGCGTCGTGTCGCACTGGACCGGTCGCGCCGAGCGGCTGCTGGGGTACGGCGCGCCCGAGGTGGTGGGCCGGAAGTTCGGCGAGCTGCTCACCCCCGACGACGCCGCGCGGATGCCGGACCTGCTCGAACGGTGCCGTTCCGACGACGGCTGGGCGGGACTGATGACCGCCCTGCACCGGGACGGGCGTCAGGTCCCGGTGATGGTGCGGATCACGCCGGCCACGGCACCCCGGAGCGGTACGTCGCTGCTGGTTCTGCTGTCCGGGCTGGCCGGTTCCGCGGGCTGGGACATGAGCCGCTCCGTGCTGGAGCAGATGGTCGCCGGGACACCGATCGGCATCGCGATCGTCGACACGGACCTGCGCTACGTGTGGTCCAACGCGGCGCTGGAGCAGTTCGGCGGCGGCCCGGCCGAGCGGCGGCTGGGCCTGCGGTTCGGCGACGTCCAGCCCGGTCTGAACGCCGACCCCGTCGAGGCGCAGATGCGCCACGTGCTCGAGACCGGCGAACAGGTGGTCGGCTACGAGCATGTCGGCCGCGTACGGTCCGCGCCGCTGCGCGAGACCGCGCACATGCTGTCGTTCACCCGCCTCGACGACGAGCGGGGCAGGGCGATGGGCGTGTACTACACCGTCGTGGACGTCACGGAGCGGCACCGTGCCCGACAGCGGCTCGCCCTGCTCGACCGGGCCGGTCAGTACATCGGCCGCACCCTGGACATCATGAACACCGCGCAGGAGCTGGCGGACGTCGCCGTGCCGGGGCTCGCGGACTTCGTCACCGTGGACCTGCTGGAAACGGTGCTGAGGGGCGCCGAGCTGCCGCCGGGCCCACTCGGCGACGCGGAGCGGGTGCCCCTGCGCCGGGCGGGACACCGCTCGCGGTACGAGGACCTGCCGCGGACGGTCGTGGACACCGGCGCCGAGGTGACCTACCTGGCGGATTCGCCGCCCGTGCGCTGTCTGACCACGGGCCGGTCCTGGCGTCAGGAGCGGCTCGACCCGCTCGCCCCGGAATGGCTCGTCAGGGCGCCGGGTGACCGGGAGTCCACCTTTCTGGAGCTGGGACTGCAGAGCGTGATGATCGTCCCGATCCAGGCCCGGGGCGTCACCCTGGGCGTCACCCTGTTCTTCCGCCGCCGCCCCGAGGACCCCTTCGACACGGACGACCTGGCGCTGGCCGAGGATCTCGTGTCCCGGGCCGCCGTCAGCGTGGACAACGCCCGGCGCTACAGCCGCGAGCGGGACGCCGCGCTGGTCCTCCAGCGCAGCCTGCTCCCCCGCCGGCTGCCCGAGCAGGAGGCCGTGGAGGCATCCGCGTGCTACCGCCCCGCCGACGAGCTGAGCGGCCTGGGCGGCGACTGGTACGACCTGATCCCGCTGTCCGGGTCCCGCGTCGCCCTGGTCATCGGCGAGGTGCCGGGGCACGGCATCGACGCCGCGGCGGGCATGGGACGGCTGCGCACGGCCGTACAGACGCTGGCCGCGATCGATCTGCCACCCGAGGAGGTACTCGCCCATCTGGACGACCTGGCCTCCCGTACGGCGCGGGACGAGGGCGAGGGGGAGGGGGAGCCCGGGGAGCACCCGCCCGCACGGTCCCTCGGGGCCGGCTGTCTGTACGTCGTCTACGACCCGGTGGACGGCCGGTGCACGATGGCCGCCGCCGGGCACCCCGCGCCCGCCGTGGTCGCACCCGACGGCACGGTCACCTTCGTGGACCTTCCGCAGGGCCCGGCGCTCGGTGTGGGCGGTCCGCCGTTCGAGGCGGTGGAGCTGACCCTGGCCGAGGGCAGCACGCTCGCCCTGCACACGGACGGTCTGCTGGCCCGTGAAGGGGCCCGGCACACCGCTACGGACCGGGAACGGCTGCGGCGGGTGCTCGCCGAGGCCCCGAGGGCGCTCGAGCCGACGTGCCGGGCCGTCGTCGACGCACTGGTGCCTGCCCACCCGGACGACGACGTGGCGCTGCTGATGGCCCGTACCAGGCGTCTCGCCCCGGAGCAGGTCGCGGTCTGGGACCTGCCGTCGGATCCGGCCCTGGTGGCCGAGGCCCGCCGGAACGCCGCGGGGCAGCTGGCCCGCTGGGGGCTGGACGAGCTGGTGTTCACCACGGAGCTGATCGTCAGCGAACTGGTCACCAACGCCATTCTGTACGCCTCGGGACCCGTCCGGCTGCGGCTGATCCGTGAGCGCGCGCTGGTGTGCGAGGTACTCGACAGCGGCGCCACGGCACCCCATGTGCGCCACCCCCGTGCGATGGACGAGGGCGGGCGCGGACTGCTGCTGGTCTCCCAGCTGGCGCAGCGGTGGGGTACCCGGTTCGTTCCCGAAGGGAAGATCATCTGGGCGGAGCAGCCGTTGACCTGATCCGGTGACCGACGCGCGCGGTCAGCGGTGTCCCGACGTCAGGTGCCGGTGCGCGTGCGGTCGAGGCGTGCCGTACGTTCCACGTTCCGCCGGTCCTCGGGGTCGTCGCTGGGCGAGGCCGCGAACCAGGCGTCGAGGATCTCCTTCAGCAGCGGAGCGGACGTCAGCCGCAGACTGAGGGCCAGGACGTTGGCGTCGTTCCAGCGGCGCGCGCCGTCCGCCGTGTAGGCGTCCGCGCACAGCGCGGCCCGTACGCCGGGCACCTTGTTCGCGGCGATCGAGGCACCCGTGCCGGTCCAGCAGCAGACCACCGCCTGGTCGGCCTCCCCGTCGGCGACCTCACGGGCCGCTGCCTCGGAGCAGACCGCCCACTGCGGGTCGTCCCCGGGGCTGAGGGCGCCGTGCGCGCGTACCTCGTGGCCGCGCTCGCGCAGCTCGGCGAGGAGGACGTGGGCCACGGGTTCGTCCATGTCGGAGGAGACGGAGATCCGCATACGGGCGAGCCTACTCCGGACCGTGGACACGCTGACGGGCGCTCAGCCGTCGTCCGGCTCAGGCGGCTCCCGGTGGCGTCGAACGTGGTGCCGGGCCGCGCCGCCCAGTTCTAGACTGGCACTTCGTGACGTGCCGGATGACCTGCTGGAACGCGGCGGCACTGCCCGTTCGTCAGAGTCGAGGAGCGTGCTTTTGTTCTACTACCTGCTCAAATATGTGCTGCTGGGCCCGCTGCTGAGACTGGTCTTCCGGCCGCGAATAGAGGGCCTGGAGCATGTTCCGTCGTCCGGCGCCGCCATCGTCGCGGGGAATCATCTGTCGTTCTCGGACCACTTTCTGATGCCGGCCGTACTCAAACGGCGTATCACCTTCCTCGCCAAGGCCGAGTACTTCACCGGCCCCGGCCTCAAGGGCCGGCTGACGGCGTTCTTCTTCCACAGCGCCGGCCAGATACCCGTCGACCGCTCCGGCAAGGACGCCGGGCAGGCCGCCATCCGGGAAGGGCTGGGGGTGCTGGGCAAGGAGGAACTGCTCGGCATCTATCCGGAGGGCACGCGCTCGCACGACGGCCGCCTGTACAAGGGCAAGGTCGGTGTGGCGGTGATGGCCCTCAAGGCCGGCGTCCCGGTGATCCCCTGCGCGATGATCGGCACGTTCGAGGCGCAGCCGCCCGGCAAGGTGATCCCCCGGATCCACCCCGTGGTGATCCGCTTCGGCGAACCGCTGGACTTCTCGCGCTATGCCGGGATGGAGAACGAGAAGGCGATCCTGCGTGCCGTCACGGACGAGATCATGTACGCCATCCTCTCCCTCTCCGAGCAGGAGTACGTCGACCGGTACGCGGCGGTCGCCAAGGCGGAGGACGCCGAGCGCAAGGCGGAGGAGAAGCGCCGCTTCCCGCGTCTGCCCGGCGGCTGAACCCGCGTGAGGGGCGGGCCGGAGCGCTCCCGACCCGCCCCTGGTCAGCCGGACGCCGGGGTGAGGGAGGACAGTGCCTCGTCGAGAAGGCCCCGCAGCCGTAGGGCGTCCGGCGCCACGGCGGTCACGAGCACCGCGGGGCCGGGCAGCGGCAGGACCGCGGCGTCCTGCCCCAGCGCTCGCGCGGCGACCGGCTTCTCCTCGAACTCCGGTCGCGCGACGACGATCTGGCCGATGGCCCGGTGTCCGCCGAGCACCGCGGGACCGTCCCATCCGCCGGGTGCTCCGGGGCCGCAGGCCAGTTCCTGGTCAAGGACGGTTCGCCCCGCGATCCGTACGGTCAGACGGGAGCTGAGCCTTCCTGGTGACTCCCCCACCCGCCCCAGCACCTGTTCCTCACGGAGCACGAGCCGGGCCCCCCGGGCCAGGCGGACCTCCGTGGTGAGACGCAGGCCGCTTCCCCTGACGGAGATCAACTGCTGGGGAAGCCAGTGCAGTTCGCCCCCGGCCGCGACGGTCAGGCGAACGTCGTAGCGCGCCTCGTCCGAGTGCCGGCCCGGGAGCGCGAGGGTGGCGGCGGCCGACCCCAGCCGGAGCCGGGCCCCCGGCTCCACGTCCGCCCGTACGGCGAGACGGTCCCCGCCGAGAGGGCCGCTCATCGCACCGACCAGCAGGACGTGCGCCTCGTCCGGGCTCCCCCGGGTCCGCCTCAGGGCCAGCGGCCCGTCGCTCTCCAGCACCGGCAGGCAGGTACCGCCCCGGCCGTCGGCGCGGGCGCGGACCCGGGCGGCGGCCCGTACTCCGTCCGTGTTCACGCGGTCCATGCGGCGAGCCGCTGCCGCACCCAGCCGGCCACGGCGCTCACCCCGGCCTCGCCGCGCAGCGACTGGAAGACCACGGGCAGGTGACCCCGCTGGTCCCTGGCGTCGGCGGCCATCCGGGCGAGGTCGGAGCCGACGTACGGGGCGAGGTCGGTCTTGTTGACGACCAGGAGGTCCGCGGTGGTGACCCCGGGGCCGCCCTTGCGCGGGATGTCGTCCCCTCCGGCCACGTCGATCACGAAGATCTGCGCGTCGACGAGCCCGCGCGAGAAGGTGGCGGTGAGGTTGTCCCCACCGGACTCGACGAGGATCAGGTCCAGCGGGCCGGTCTCCTCCTCCAGGTCCTCCACCGCTTCAAGGTTGGCGGAGATGTCGTCCCGGATCGCGGTGTGCGGGCACGCCCCGGTCTCCACGGCGCTGATCCGCTCGGGCGGCAGCACTGCCTCGCGGAGCAGGAACTCGGCGTCCTGGCGGGTGTAGATGTCATTGGTGACGACGGCCAGGGACACCTCGCCGCGCAGCGCCCGGCACAGCGCGGCGACGGTGGCGGTCTTCCCTGACCCGACGGGCCCGCCGAGCCCGATCCGCAGCGCCCGCCGCGAACCGTCGGGCCGCCGGGCATCGGCCCCGATGGCGCCGGGTCCGTCGTACGGAAGAACATGGTCACGATGCACAGTGCCTCCAACTCGCGGCCCGTCCGGCGATGAGGGACGGGGCCGTTCTCAGGCCGGTCGGGGTCCGAGGGCGGCGCCCCCGGAGACGGGACGGGAAGGGCGACGCGCTCCGGCCGCGTTCTCCTCGCCGGGCCGTGGAGGAGGACACCCTCGGCACCTGCGCCCCGCTACGTCGCGAACAGCCGTACCTCCCGCCCCGCGTGCGCCTCCGCGAACACCTCCAGCAACGGAGCCGACGCCGCGGGCAACGCGTCCACCCCCTCCGCGGCCGTTCTCGCCGCCGCGTCCACCGCGGCCCGCACCACCCCGTCCATCTCCGGCGCCAGCCGCGCCAGCACCCCCGTCGCGTCGAACGGATCGAGTCCAAGCAACCGCACCACCGCCGTCGCCGGCCCGCTCACGCTCTCGTAGGCGGCGCAGTACGCCGCGTCGGCCGCCCCCAGCCCTGCCGCCCGCGCCGTCACTCCCAGCACCACCGGCTGATGCGCCCCCTTGGGGAACGACCTTGCGAGAGCGTCGAGTTCACCGGATGGCCAGACCACGCGCGCCGCCCGCGTCAACTGCCGCCCCAGTCTGCGGCCGGCGACGCGCAGGGCGGGTGAGGGCGTACGCGCGTCCGCCGCCGCGTCGAGCGCCCCCGGGTCCGCGCCCGCCGCCGTGGCCGCGGCCAGCGCGGCCGCGACCAGGCCCGTCGTGTGCAGCCGGCCCCGGCAGAAGTCCTCCAGGCTCGCGGCCCCCGTCACGCGTCCGGCTCGGACGGCCGCCTCCGCGCCGCCGGAGTGCGCGTGCCCACCGGCGGGGAACCGGCCGTCGGCCAGGACGAGAAGCGCGGCCCTGGACATCAGAAGAGGAAGTACCGCTGGGCCATCGGAAGTTCGGCGGCCGGTGTCGCCTCGACCGGTTCCCCGTCGATCCGCACCGCGAAACTGTCGGGGTCGACCCGCACCTCCGGCAGGGCGTCGTTCTCACGCATGTCCGTCTTGGTCACCCCGCGTGTGGAGTCGATGGTCACGAACCGCTTGCCCAGAGCGAGCCGCTCCGGCAGCCCGGCCTCGACCGCCGGTTCCGCCACGAAGTTGACCGAGTTCGCGGCGGGCGCCCGGCCGGCCGCCCCGAACATGGGGCGCGGCAGGACCGGCTGCGGGGTCGGGATGGAGGCGTTGGCGTCCCCCATCTGCGCGTACGCGATCTGGCCGCCCTTGATGACGAGGAGGGGCCTGACTCCGAAGAACGCCGGTTCCCACAGCACGAGATCGGCGAGTTTGCCGCTCTCCACCGAACCGATCTCGCGGGCCAGCCCCTGGGCGAGCGCCGGGTTGATGGTGTATTTGGCGACATAGCGACGCACCCGGTGGTTGTCGGCACGGCCGTCCCCCGCGAGAGCACCGCGCCGGCGCTTCATCACATGGGCCGTCTGCCAGGTCCGCATGATCACTTCGCCGACCCGTCCCATGGCCTGGGAGTCGGAGGAGATGATCGAGATGGCCCCCATGTCGTGCAGCACGTCCTCGGCCCCGATGGTGGACGGCCGGATCCGCGACTCGGCGAACGCCAGGTCCTCCGGCACCGCCGGGTTCAGGTGATGGCACACCATCAGCATGTCGAGGTGTTCCTCGACGGTGTTGACGGTGAACGGCCGGGTGGGGTTGGTGGAACTGGGCAGCACATGCGGTTCACCGACCACGGTCATGATGTCCGGTGCGTGCCCGCCGCCCGCGCCCTCGGCGTGATAGGCGTGGATGCCGCGCCCGGCGATCGCGGCGAGTGTGTCGCCCACGAATCCGGCCTCGTTGAGCGTGTCGGTGTGGAGGGCGACCTGGACACCCGTGCGTTCGGCGACGGTCAGCGCGGCGTCGATGACAGCCGGGGTCGATCCCCAGTCCTCGTGCAGTTTCAGCCCGACCGCGCCGCCCCTGATCTGGGAGAGCATCGCCTCGTGGGAAACGGTGTTGCCCTTGCCGAGCAGCCCGATGTTGAGCGGGTACGCCTCCATCGCCTCCAGCATCCGCGCCAGGTGCCAGGGGCCGGGTGTGACGGTGGTCGCCTTGGAACCCTCGGCGGGGCCGGTGCCGCCGCCGACCAGGGTGGTGATGCCGGACGCCAGCGCCTCGTCGGCGAGTTGCGGGCAGATGAAGTGGACGTGCGCGTCGATGGCGCCGGCGGTCAGGATCCGTCCGTTGCCGGCGATGATCTCGGTCTCGGGACCGATGACGAGGCCGGGGTGGACGCCGTCCATGGTGTCGGGGTTGCCGGCCTTGCCGATGCCGGTGATACGGCCGTCCCGGATGCCGATGTCGGCCTTGACGACGCCCCAGTGGTCGACCACGACCGCTCCGGTGACGACGGTGTCGGGGGTGCCCTCCGCCCGGGTGGCGCGGGACTGGCCCATGGACTCCCGGATGACCTTGCCGCCGCCGAACACGGCCTCGTCGCCCGCGCGTCCGGGGCCGCCGGAGCGGTCCTCCTCGATCTCGATCAGCAGGTCCGTGTCGGCGAGCCGGATGCGGTCGCCGGTCGTCGGGCCGAACAGGTCGGCGTAGGCGGCTCGGGAGATCTCAGGCATCGAGGGCACCTCCGGTCTCCCCGCGCAGTCCGGGCACCACCCGGGCTCCGGCGAGTGGGACGAGTTCCACCTCGACCGGGATACCGGGTTCGAACCGCACGGCGGTGCCGGCGGCGACGTTCAGCCGTTTGCCGCAGGCCGGCGCCCGGTCGAACGCGAGGCCCGGATTGGCTTCGGCGAAGTGGTAGTGGGAGCCGACCTGGACGGGCCGGTCGGCGGTGTTGAGGACGGTCAGCCGGGTGACCTCGCGGCCCGGGTTGTAGGCAATCGGGTCGTCGTCGAGCAGGATCTCTCCCGGGATCACGGCGGGCCTCCCCGTCAGACGATCGGGTCGTGGACGGTGACCAGCTTGGTGCCGTCCGGGAAGGTGGCCTCCACCTGGACGTCGTGGACCATCTCCGCGATGCCCTCCATGACGTCGTCCCGGGTGAGCACGCTGCGTCCGGAGGCCATGAGTTCGGCGACGGTGCGGCCGTCCCGGGCACCTTCGAGGACGTGCGAGGTGATGAGGGCGACGGCCTCGGGGTGGTTCAGCCTGAGCCCCCGGGCCCGGCGCTTCTCGGCAACGTCGGCCGCCACATGGATCAGCAGCCTCTCCTGCTCGTGCGGGGTCAGTCGCACCGCGCCCACCTCACAGTCCTCGCTCCGGGCCGTGCGGGGCCCGGTGGCCGCACCCTCGGGCAGGTCCCGGTGGCGTGGACCCGGAGGCTAGCCTGATGGCGTTTCAGGGACGTTAACCGCGCGGCGAGCCGGTGCCGGCAGGCGGGACCGTCGGCTCCACGCCCATCAGGGTCCGCAGCCCCTCCCGCAGCGGCACTCCGGAGATCCCCCCGGACAGTGCCGTCCGGGCCTAGGAGCCGGCCGTCCCCCGGTGCTCCGCGGCGATGCCGAAGCGCTGCCGTTCGCGGGGAGCGGACGCGACGTCACGCACCCCGGACACCGTGCTGATCACCTGCTCCTCGGCAGGCTGCCTCGGCTCCTGGAGTTCTTCGAGTCGTCGCAGGTCATCGGCGGACACAAGGGCGACGAGGGGCTTGCCGTGCCGGGTCACCACGACGCGCTCACCGCCGTAGACCACGCGGTTGATCAGGTCGGCGAGCTCAGCCCTGGCTTGGGTCACCGGAATCTCGTAAGCCATGTGCCCATCATAACGTCACGTACGTCCTGTACATTTTCTACAGAGACAACCTGACAGGAGGGGCCCTCATGATCCGACCGTCCGCCCGCTACGTCCTGCCCGGGTTCACCGAACGCACGGCGTCCGGGCACCGGACGTCGGACCCGTACGCGAAGCTCCTCCAGGAGCGGATCGTCGTTCTCGGGACGGAGATCGACGAGTCGGCCGCCAACGACGTCATGGCTCAGCTCCTGTATCTGGAGCACCACTCCCCCGACCGGGACCTCTCGCTCCACATCAACTCCCCCGGAGGTTCCTTCCACGCGGTGTCGGCGATCCACGACACGCTGCGCTTCATCTCCTGCGACGTGCAGACGGTCTGTCTGGGCCGGGCGGAGGGTGCGGCCGCGCTGCTGCCGGCCGCCGGCACCCCGGGCAAGCGGCTCATGCTGCCCGGCTCCCGTCTGGTGCTCCGTCAGCCTGCCTTCCCGGCGCCGGTCGAGGGGCGAACGAGTGATCTGGCGATCCGGGCCGCGGAGCTGACCCGGGAGCGGGGCCTCATGGAGGAGATGCTCGCCCGGTATTCGGGGCGCACCCCGGAGCAGGTCCGGGCGGATGTCGAGCGGGACCTCGTCCTCGACGCGAGGGCCGCGGTGGACTACGGACTGGCGGACCGGATCCTGCCCCACCGCGGGAGCGCGTACCCCGCCGCCGGTGCGAGGTGAGCCACGGATGCTGCCACCGGAACTGCCTCCGCTGCCGGCGCTGACCCGCGCGGAGGCCGAGTTGATCGATCGTTATCTCGAGGTCGTCGATCTGCTCGGCCGGGTCAACCCGGCGCTGGGCGGCGACACCTACAGCGGTCTGCGCGCGGCCCAGGCGCTGGTCGGCAAGGCCGTCGCCCTGCGTGACGCGCTGACCCTGATGCACCGGCGCGGCGAAAGCGATCTGCACTCCGCCACGCTGGCCAGGGCCCTGCGGGTGCTGGACGGCGAGCGGCGTACCGCCAGGGTCACACTCCCGCCGGATCCGGGCAGTTGACACCCACGATGTTCACGCCCGCACTCCCGTCGGCGGTGTGCGGCGGCCGGCGTTGAAACGGACCAAACGGCGTACCACCATCCGGCGTAGACGAACCTCCTGTTTTGGGGCCGTTCAAGTTGCGCAACACGCGTGACCCGAAGGCGGAACGTGACATTCCGTCGCTGGTCCGGGGCTCACCCGAGCCCTGGGCCGCAGTTCGAACAGCCCGGCGTCCACCCGAACGGATGAGTGGTGAGTAACAACACAAACCCCCCGTTCCGTTGGGATTTCGATCGCGTCATGAGCCAAGATCCCTGACTGACGACAAGACCCCGCCGCCGCGGCGGGGCGATCCGGGCGGACGCCGAGTCCTGCCGCCGCCCGGATGACCGGTCGACAGGAGTGGATCGGCAGGAGTGGAGGACCCAGGCACGACGGGTCGCCGGAACCCCGGTTCCGAGCAGCCCTTGGGGTGAAGCCGCACGCGTGCGGCCGGGCAACTTCGCCAGCCCGAATCCGACAGGTCATCCTTCACAGGCGGCTGACGAAGGGTTGCGCATGACTGCGCTCAATCGTGTCCCGTCTCTCATGGCCCGTGCCGGCACGGCCTCCGCCCTCACCCTGGCCGCCGTGGGAAGTTCCCTCGTGGTCCCCGGAGCCGCCTCGGAGGCGGCTGCCGCCACCCACGCCACCCAGGCACTGCGTATCGCCGCGTCCAAAAAGGGCTCGCCGTACCAGTGGGGGGCCACCGGACCGAACCGGTTCGACTGCTCGGGCCTGACGCTGTACTCGTTCAAGAAGGCGGGCAAGAAGCTGCCGCGCACCGCCGCGCAGCAGTACAACAAGACGCGCCACATCTCCGCCGGCAGCCGCAAGGCCGGAGACCTGGTGTTCTTCCATTCGGGCGGCTACGTCTACCACGTCGGCATCTACGCGGGTAAGGGCAAGATCTGGCACGCCCCGAAGACCGGGGACGTGGTGCGTCTGCAGAAGATCTGGACCCGGAGCGTCTCGTACGGCCGCGTGAGGTGATCGGCGGGGGCGGCGGCGCCCATGAGGGCCGCCGCCCCGTCGCCTCGGCCGGAGGCGGCCGCTACGGCTCCTGCTGTCCCGCCGTGACCGCTTCGGCGGCCTGGACGGCCCCTGTCCACGGAAGGTCGACCGAGACGGTCTTGCCGCCCTCACGCGTGGGGCGGATTCTGAGTCTGCCCCCGCATTCCGCGGCCAGCCAGCGGATGATGACCAGCCCCCGCCCGTTGTCCTGCTGGACCGCGGCGGGCAGCCGCTTGGGGAACCGGGGGTGACTGTCCGTCACCCCGATGTGCACCCGTTCGTCGCGGACCAGAACGACGTCCACCGTGAAGCTGGGTGACTGGCCGAATGTGTGCTGCACCGCGTTGGTGGCGAGTTCGGAGACGATCAGCCGGACGGTGTCGGACAGCTCCGCGTCCGCCGGCATGCCCCATTCCACGAGTGTGCCCACCACATGGGCCCGTGCGGCGGAGACCGAGGCGGGATCGCTCGGCAGAGTGACGGATGCTTCCAGATGGTCTGCCATGGCGATGTCGTCCCTTTCCCACGGGGCCCGCGGTCCGACACGGAGCGGTTGGTTCGAGTACGGTCCCGCACTGGTGCTTCGTCGCCAGACTGCCATCACCGCACGGCTCCGGGCGGCGATCCACCAAGATATGCATATATCTGTCGCTCAAAGCGGTGAACTCTGCCACGGGAGACCGTATCCGGGCGGCCCGGAAGGAGTAAGGAGAGCCCATGCAGCACGGGCCCGCGGTGCGCCGCCGCAAACTGGGCGCCGAATTGCGCGCGCTGCGCAACTCGGCGGGACTCACCAGCGGTGAGGCGGCCAGGCTGGCGGGCTGGCACCAGTCGAAGGTGAGCCGGATCGAGACGGGCACGAGCGGGGTGAAACCGGCCGATGTGCGGTTACTGCTCGATGTCTACGGCGTGGCCGATCCACAGTTGCGGGAGTTGCTGCTGGTGCTGTCGGGCACTGGTGACCGCGACGGCCGGCATCACTGGTGGCACGCCTACCGCGGCGTCCTGCCGCCGACCTACCGGGACTTCATCAGCCTGGAGTCACAGGCGAGCACGATGCGCACCCTGGAGACCACGGTCATCCCCGGGCTGCTGCAGACCCCGGAGTACGCGCGGGCGGTGACCGCGGCGGCGACGGAGGGCGCGTCCGAGGAACGGCTGGACGCTCTGGTGGAGGTACGGCTGGCCCGGCAGGACGTGCTGCGGACGGAGCCTCCCCTGGAACTGAGCGCGGTCCTGGACGAGGCGGTGCTGCGCCGGGAGGTCGGTGGGCCCGGGGTGATGTCCCGTCAGCTGACCCGGTTGGTCGAGGCGGCCCGGTTGCCCCAAGTGCGGTTGCAGGTCATGCCGTTCACCGCCGGGGCGCACATCGGGGTCACCGGCCCTTTCGTCATCTTTTCGTTTTCACGCAGGTCTGATCTCGATGTCGTTGTTCTCGACCACTTGACGAGTAGCCTCTATCTGGAGGGGAAGGAAGACCTCCGGGCGTATGTGGATGCCTTCGACACTCTGTCCCGTCACGCCCTTTCACCCGAGGACTCGCTGGATCTCATCGCCGGCGCAGCAGCCGGCGCGTAAGGAGGCACGATGCCCGTACCGCCTCGGACCATCCCTTCCAGCCTCGCACTGCACGGTGTGCCGTGGCTGCGCAGCAGCTACAGCACGGGGGCGAACAACTGCGTCGAGACGACCAGGCCGCCCGCCGGTCCGCTGGCCGGACTCCTCGCCGTGCGCGACTCCAAGGCCCCCGAAGGACCCGCGCTGCTCTTCTCCCCCGGGAGCTGGGCGGAGTTCGTGACCGCGGTCCGCTGACGGGGCCTCACATCGAGGGACCGAACCGGCAACCCGTCGTCGAGCGACACACGGCCGTGCCCCGCCGACTCATGGCCGCGTCTCGCCAATCACTCGTACAGCGCGTTCGATCTCTGCCCCGGACAGGTCCGCGCGGGCGGTCAGCCTGAGCCGTGAGACGCCGTCGGGCACGGAAGGAGGACGGAAGCAGCCCACGGACAGGCCGGCCGCCCGGCAGTCGGCCGCCCATCGCACGGCCTGCTCCGGGGAAGGGGCACGCACGGAGACGACCGCGGCGTCCGGGCGTACCGCCTCCAGACCCGCGGCCGTCAGCCGGTCGTGCAACTCGCGCGCCACCGTTCCCGCCCGCGTCGCGCGCCCGGGTTCGCGGCGCAGCAGCCGGAGCGCCGCCAGGGCCGCACCCGCCGCCGCCGGGGCGAGTCCCGTGTCGAAGATGAACGTTCGTGCCGCGTTGACCAGGTGCCCGATCACCCGGGCAGGACCGAGCACCGCCCCGCCCTGGCTGCCGAGCGACTTGGACAGCGTCACCGTGACGACGACGTCGTCGGCGCCCGCGATACCCGCCGCGTACGGGGCGCCCCGGCCGCCGTCGCCGAGGACACCGAGGCCGTGGGCGTCGTCGAGGACCAGACCGGCACCGTACTCCCGGCACGCCTCGGCCAGCCCACCGAGCGGGGCGGCGTCGCCGTCCACCGAGAAGACGGTGTCGGACACGGCAACGGCGGGCCCCTCGTGCCCGTCCAGCGCCTTGCGCACGGCATCGGGGTCACGGTGCGTCACGACCCGCGTCGTACCGCGGGCCAGCCGGCAACCGTCGATCAGGGACGCGTGGTTGCCCGCGTCGGAGACGATGGTGGAGCCGTGCGGGGCCAGCGCGGTGACGGCGGCCAGGTTGGCCGCGTAGCCGGAGGAGAAGACCAGGGCCGCCTCGAAGCCGCAGAACCCGGCCAGCTCACGTTCCAGCTCGGCGTGGAGTTCGGTGGTCCCGGTGACGAGCCGGGAACCGGTCGCACCACCGCCCCAGGTCCGGGCCGCCCGCACGGCGCCCTCGGTGACCTCGGGGTGCCGGGCCAGACCCAGATAGTCGTTGCTCGCCAGATCGAGCAGCGGCGTGTCGGCGGCCCGTGGACGCAGGGTCCGTACGAGTCCGGCCCGGCGGCGCAGTTCCGCCTGCTCGTCGATCCAGCCGAACACCATGGGTCCTCCGGGGATTTTGTAGGCAGTGCACAGACAGTAGCGGGAGGCCCGTCGGGCCACTGTGTGGCGATACCCACACCCCCGAGCACCTCTGTTGTACGAACGCTCCTTGGCCCGAGCGGGTCGGGTAGGACAGGATCGGCTCCCATGGACCTGCTGAACACGCTGGTGGACAAGGGGCTTCGGCGCGAGACGCCGACCCGCGCGGAAGCACTGGCCGTCCTCGCGACGTCCGACGACGACCTGCTCGATGTGGTGGCCGCGGCCGGAAAGGTGCGCAGGCACTGGTTCGGCCGACGGGTGAAACTGAACTATCTCGTCAACCTCAAGTCCGGCCTCTGCCCGGAGGACTGTTCCTACTGTTCCCAGCGGCTCGGCTCCCAGGCCGACATCCTCAAGTACACCTGGCTCAAGCCGGACCAGGCGTCCCGGGCCGCCGCCGCCGGGCTGGCGGGCGGCGCCAAGCGGGTGTGCCTGGTGGCCAGCGGGCGGGGCCCCACCGACCGCGACGTGGACCGGGTCTCCGACACCATCAAGGCCATCAAGGAGGAGCACGAGGACGTCGAGGTGTGCGCCTGTCTCGGTCTGCTGTCCGACGGTCAGGCGGAGCGGCTGCGCGAGGCGGGCGCGGACGCCTACAACCACAACCTGAACACGTCCGAGTCGACGTACGGGGACATCACGACCACGCACACGTACGCCGATCGGGTGGACACGGTCCGGAAGGCACACGCGGCGGGGCTGTCGGCCTGCTCGGGCCTGATCGCGGGCATGGGCGAGAGCGACGAGGACCTGGTCGACGTGGTCTTCTCGCTGCGCGAGCTGGACCCGGACTCGGTGCCGGTCAACTTCCTGATCCCGATGGAGGGGACACCGCTCGCCAAGGAGTGGCACCTGACCCCCCAGCGGTGTCTGCGCATCCTGGCGATGACCCGGTTCGTCTGCCCGGACGCCGAGGTGCGGATCGCCGGCGGCCGTGAGGTGCACCTGCGCACGATGCAGCCGCTGGCGCTGCACCTGGCCAACTCGATCTTCCTCGGTGACTACCTCACGAGTGAGGGGCAGGCAGGCCGGGCGGACCTGGAGATGATCGCCGACGCCGGGTTCGAGGTCGAGGGCACCGGAGAGGTGACCCTGCCGGAGCACCGCGCGGGCGGCGGCTGCGGGTCGCACGAGGGCGCCGGTGCATGCGGTTCGGCCACCGCGGACCCCTGTGGGAGTGCGGCCGAGGAGCCTCGTACGGATCTGGTCGCCGTGCGCCGCCGGGGTGCGGGAACGGACCTCGCACCCAATGCCTGAGCGGTCCGTCGCCGAACTGCTGGAGCTCGACCGCCGGCATGTCTGGCATCCGTACGGGCCCATGCCGGGCCGTCAGGAGCCGCTTGTCGTGGAGTCGGCGAGCGGGGTGCGGCTGAGGCTCGCCGACGGCGCGGGGGAACTGGTCGACGGGATGGCGTCCTGGTGGTCGGCGATCCACGGCTACCGCCACCCGGTGCTCGACGAGGCCGCGCGCGAGCAGTTGGAGCGGATGAGCCATGTCATGTTCGGCGGGCTCACGCACGAGCCCGCCGTACGGCTGGCGAGGCTCCTTGTCGACATGTCGCCGGAGGGTCTTGAGCATGTGTTCCTGGCCGACTCCGGGTCGGTGTCGGTCGAGGTCGCGGTGAAGATGTGCCTGCAGTACTGGCGCTCGCTGGGCCGGCCGGAGAAGCGGCGGCTGCTGACCTGGAGGGGCGGCTACCACGGCGACACCTGGCAGCCGATGTCGGTGTGCGACCCCGAGGGCGGGATGCACGAGCTGTGGTCCGGGGTGCTGCCGCGCCAGGTGTTCGCCGAGGCCCCGCCCGCGGAGTACGAGGAGTCCTACGCCGGGCATCTGCGGGAGATGGTCGAGCGGCACGCGGGAGAGGTCGCCGCGGTCGTCGTGGAGCCGGTGGTGCAGGGCGCGGGCGGGATGCGCTTCCACTCGCCCGCGTATCTGCGGGTGCTGCGCGAGGTGTGCGACGCGCACGACGTACTGCTGGTGTTCGACGAGATCGCGACCGGGTTCGGCCGCACGGGCGCGCTGTTCGCCGCGGACCACGCGGCGGTGACGCCGGATGTGATGTGCGTGGGGAAGGCGCTGACGGGCGGCTATCTGACCATGGCGGCGACCCTGTGCACCGCGCGGGTGGCCGGGGGAATCTCGCGCGGTGAGGTGCCGGTGCTGGCGCACGGTCCGACGTTCATGGCCAATCCGCTGGCGGCGGCCGTGGCCTGCGCCTCCATCGGGCTGCTGCTCGGGCAGGACTGGCTCGCGGAGGTCGAACGGATCGAGACGGGCCTGCGGGAAGGGCTGGCCCCGGCGGCCGGGCTGCCCGGGGTACGGGACGTACGGGTGCTGGGCGCCATCGGGGTCGTGCAGCTCGATCACGCCGTCGACATGGCGGCGGCCACCCGGGCGGCGGTGCGTGAGGGCGTGTGGCTGCGGCCGTTCCGCGACCTGATCTACACCATGCCGCCGTACGTCACGGGCGACGCGGACGTGGCGCGCATCGCGCGCGCGGTGTGCGCGGCGGCGGAGGAGGGATGACATGCCGGTGATGGTGATCACGGGGACCGGCACCGAGGTCGGCAAGACGGTGGTGACGGCGGCGGTCGCCGCGACCGCCCTGGCGGCCGGCCGGTCGGTCGCCGTGCTCAAGGCGGCGCAGACCGGCCTGCGGCCGGACGAGCCCGGGGACGCCGAGGAGGTCGCACGGCTGGCTGGTGCGGTGACGACGGCCGAACTCGCCCGCTATCCCGATCCGTTGGCGCCGGCCACGGCGGCCCGACGGGCCGGCCGGGCACCCGTGCATCCGCACGAGGTGGCGGAGCGGGCCGCCAAGCTCGCCACCGAGCACGATCTGGTGCTGGTGGAGGGCGCGGGCGGGCTGCTCGTACGGTTCGACGCGGCCGGCGGGACACTGGCGGACGTGGCGGCGCTGCTGTCCGCGCCGGTGCTGGTGGTCGCGCCGGCGGGCCTCGGCACCCTGAACGCCACGGAGCTGACGGCCCGGGAAGTGCGCGGGCGAGGGCTCGACCTGGCGGGTGTGGTGATCGGCAGCTGGCCCGACGAGCCGGATCTGGCGGCGCGCTGCAATCTGCTGGACCTGCCGGACGTGACGGGGGCTCCACTGCTGGGCGCCGTACCGGCCGGGGCGGGCGCCCTGGACCGGAACGGGTTTTGCACGTCGGCGCCCGGCTGGCTGGCTCCCCGCCTGGAGGGAACCTGGGACGCCGAGGTCTTCCGGGTACGCGAGGCCCCCTGTCGGCGGTGGGGCGAGGACACCGTCCCGGCAGGGAGGGCCGACACCCTGGCCGCCCCGGCATCCGGACACCGGCGCCCGGCAGGGACGAGCCCGGGCTCCGGCGACATGACGGACACACCGGGCCCGTGACAGCGGCGAGCCCCCGGCGACACCACGCCCGGGGGCTCGCGGTGATCGGCACGGGGGGTACGGCCCGCGCGGACCCGGGTGCACGACCGACCCCCACACCTGGCCGGACGAACCCGGATGAGCGCATGCCCTCCGCCGCACAGCTGCCGGACAGCGGAAGGGCCCGGGTGCCGTGCGCGGCCGAGGCCGGCGCCCGCCGCCCCGTCGAGTTCCCCGCGGCGACGCTCCACCGGCCGGTGCCCCGCCCGGAGGGAACCTGGGGCGGCCGGCCGGGCCGGAGGAGCCGTGCGGGCGGGGCACCGGCAGGGGCCGCGGGTGCCGGCCTCGGTGCGGTCCTCCTCCCGGTGGTACGTGGCGGTGCCGCGGTGAGGACCGGGGGTTCGCCGGACGGGTCCGGGGGGAGAATCGCCATAGGTACGTCCTCGGGAGGTCCCGATGCACCTGCGGTCCGCCCGCTCCGCGAGAACGACGCGGGATCCCGTGCACCACCCGGTGTTCGCCCGCTACTACGCCCGGGCCAGTGTCGCCGCCGAGACCCGCCTGGGGATGGCGGACGTGCGCGGCAGGCTGCTCGACGGGCTGTCCGGGCGGGTGATCGAGGTCGGTGCGGGCAACGGGCTTAACTTCGCGCGCTACCCGGACGCCGTCTCGGAGATCGTCGCCATCGAGCCGGAGCGGGCGCTGCGCGCGCTGGCCGTGGAGGCCGCACTGCGCGCCGAGGTGCCGGTCGATGTGGCGCCGGGCGTGGCGGAGGCGCTGCCGGTCAAGAGCGAGGCGTTCGACGCGGTGGTGCTCTCTCTGGTGCTGTGCAGTGTGCGGGACGTGACACGGGCGCTCACGGAGGTCCGCCGGGTGCTGCGGCCGGGCGGCGAGGTGCGGTTCTTCGAGCACGGCCGGGGCGGCGGCCGGATCATGCACCTCACTCAGCGGGCACTGGACCGCACGGTGTGGCCGCCGCTGGCGGGAGGATGCCATGTGGCGCGGGACCCGGTCGGGGCGCTGCGGGAGGCCGGGTTCGACCTCGGCCCCTACCGGCGGATGATGATGCCCGAGAAGGGACCGGCCCTGCCCCAGTCGTACTGCGTGCTCGGCACCGCGTGGCGGCCGGCGGACGACACCGCCGCCGGCGACTGATCACCCGGTCCAGCGGCGCGGACGCGCCACCGCCGCCTCCCCGCTCTCGGCCGGCCGGCCCGGATCGCGCATCCGCTCGGGCGGGACGACGACACGCCCCTCTGTCCACCGGCCACGGGACCGGCGTACGCGACGGCAGCGGCGAAGGCACCCCCATCCGTGATCCGGGGTGGGTCCTCGCCCTCTCCCTCCCTCGAAGCCCGGCGCGGGGACGCGGGCGGCGGCACGTGCCGCGACCCGGGCGAGAAACGTGCCCCTTACACCGGTATCGGGGACCAGACCTGGGACGGAGACGGTCCCGCACTCACGGGGGATATCGCCTGTGGGTGGCATCACACTACCCTCGGCGCGACACACGACCGGATGTCCCTGCGCGAGGAGGCGGCCTTGTCCACATCAGCTGCGGAGCACGCACCCGGCGTCGCGCCGGGTGACGGGATCGCGGCCCGTGCCCGTGGCCTGACCAAGGCGTACGGCTCGGGCGAGACAGCCGTGGTCGCCCTGGACGCGGTGGACGTGGACATCGCGCGTGGACGGTTCACCGCGGTCATGGGGCCGTCCGGCTCCGGGAAGTCCACGCTCATGCACTGCCTGGCGGGCCTGGACACCGTCTCCGCCGGACAGGTGTGGCTGGGAGACACCGAGATCACGGGGCTGAAGGACCGCGAACTGACCCGGCTGCGGCGGGACCGGATCGGGTTCATGTTCCAGTCGTTCAACCTCATCCCGACCCTGAACGCGCGGGAGAACATCACCCTGCCCATGGACATCGCGGGCCAGAAGCCCGACGAGAAGTGGCTGGACCAGGTCATCGACACCCTGGGCCTGCGGGACCGCCTCCGGCACCGGCCCGCTCAGCTGTCGGGTGGCCAGCAGCAGCGGGTGGCCTGCGCGCGGGCGCTGGCCTCGCGACCCGAGCTGATCTTCGCGGACGAACCGACCGGCAATCTCGACTCACGGGCCGGTCTCGAGGTGCTGGGCTTCCTGCGCGAGGCCGTGGACGGGCTGGGCCAGACCGTCGTCATGGTCACCCATGACCCGGGCGCCGCCGGCCACTCCGACCTCGTGCTCTTCCTCGCGGACGGCAGGATCGTGGACGAGATGCCCCGGCCCACGGCGGAGTCGGTACTGGAGCGGATGAAGCGCTTCGACGTGACCCGCGCACCCGAGAAGGACTGACGCCGTGCTGAAGGCAACGCTGAGGAGCTTCCTCGCGCACAAGGGGCGGCTGGTGCTGTCCGCCCTGGCCGTCGTGCTGTCCGTGGCGTTCGTCGCGGGCAGCCTGATCTTCTCCGACACGGTCTCCCGCACCTTCGACCGGCTGTTCGCCTCCACCTCCGCGGATGTGACCGTGGCCCCCCGGGACGACCTGGAGTCGTCGGTGCCCACCGGAGCCGTGCGGACCCTGCCGGCCGCCCTCGCCGGACAGCTCTCCCGGCTCGACGGTGTCGAGTCGGCCCACTCCGACGTCGATGTCCAGAACCTCACGGTCGTCGACAGCGAGAACGAGCCGGTCGGACCGACCACGGGCGCGCCCACCATCGCGGTGGACTGGCACGTCACCGAGCTCAGCGTCGTGGAGCTGACCTCCGGCCGCGCCCCGCGCGGTGGCGGCGAGGCCGTGCTGGACGCGGACACCGCCGCGTCCAAGGACGTGGAGATCGGCGACACGCTGTCCGTCCAGGCCCAGCCCGGCACCTTCCGGGTGGAGGTTGTCGGCATCGCCACGTTCACCACCACCAACCCGGGCGCCGCCCTGGTCTTCCTGGACCCCGAGGTCGCCGCCGCCCAGTTGCTGGGCGCCGCGGACCGGGCGACCTCCATCTCGCTCATCGCCGCGCCCGGTGTCTCCGACGAACAGCTCAAGCGGCAGGTCACCGCGGAACTGGGCGCCGGTGCCTACCAGGTGCGGACGGCCGACGAGACGGCGGAGACGGCCGCCGAGGAGCTCGGCGGATTCCTCGACGTGATCAAGTGGGTGATGCTCGGCTTCGCCGGGATCGCGGTGCTCGTCGGGATCTTCCTGATCGTCAACACCTTCTCGATGCTGATCGCCCAGCGCACCCGTGAACTCGGCCTCCTCCGCGCGCTCGGCGCGGACCGGCGGCAGGTGCGCCGGTCGGTGCTCACCGAGGCGGTGCTGCTCGGCGTGGTCGGCTCGACGCTGGGTCTGGCGTCCGGCATCGGGCTCGCCTTCGGTCTGATCCGGCTCATGAGCGCGTTCGGCATGAACCTGAAGAGCACGGAGATGGTCGTCGGCTGGGCCACACCCATCACGGCGTACGCCGTCGGGGTGGGCGTCACCTTCGTCGCGGCGTATCTCCCGGCCCGCCGCGCGGCGGCCGTGTCACCGATGGCCGCGCTGGCCGCCGCCGACACCGCCGGTGCGGGACGGCCGCTGCGCACCCGCGCGGTGGCGGGATCCGTGGTGGGCGTGCTCGGCGTGGGGGCGCTGGCGGGCTGCGTGCTGGCCTCCGACACCTCCTCCGCGGCCTCGCTGCTGGGGCTCGGGGTGGTACTCACGCTGATCGCGACCGTCGTCGCGGGTCCGCTGCTGGTACGGCCGGTGATCCGGGTGCTGGGCGGGGCCTTCCCCGCGCTGTACGGCTCGGTCGGGCGGATGAGCCAGCGCAACGCCCTGCGCAATCCGCGCCGCACCGGCGCGACGGCCGCCGCGCTGATGGTGGGGCTCGCCCTGGTCGGCGGGATGTCCGTGGCCAGCGCCTCGATGTCCGAGTCCTTCGACGAGCAGATCGACAGCACTCTGGGCGCCGACTTCGTGATCCAGAACGCCAACTTCATGCCGTTCCCCCAGGAAGTCACCGACCGAGTGCGGGACACGGAGGGTGTGGGGCTGGTCGTCCGGCAGCGGTTCGCGCCGGTGGCGGTGCGGCTGCCGGACGGGGAGCGGATCGAGACCACCGCGGCCGGGTACGACGACCGGGTGGACGACGTCGCGCGCGTGACGTACACGAGCGGCGACACCGCGGCGGCCCTGGCGGACGGCGCGATCTCCATGGACGCCGGCTTCGCCGAGGAGCACGACGTCCGTATGGGCACCACGGTCCCGGTCGAGTTCCCCGGCGGCAGGAGCACCGAGCTGACGGTGGCCGCTCTCACCGATGTGGAGGGCGGCGAGGGCTTCGGGATGCAGGGCGGGCTGGTCTTCGGCATCGCGACGGTCGAGGAGTACGTGCCGGGCGGGCAGGACTCCGCGCTGTACGTCAACGCGGCCGACGGGACGAGCGTGGACGACCTGCGCGACCGGCTGGACGCGGCGCTCGACCCGTATCCGCAGGTGAAGGCCCGTGACCAGGCCGACTACAAGGAGCTGGTGCACGAGCAGATCGCCGTCCTGCTGTACCTCGTCTACGCGCTGCTGGGTCTGGCGATCGTCATCGCGGTACTGGGCGTGGTCAACACCCTCGCGCTGTCGGTGGTGGAGCGCACGCGCGAGATCGGCCTGCTGCGGGCGATCGGCCTGTCCCGTCGGCAGCTGCGGCGGATGATCCGGCTGGAGTCGGTGGTGATCGCGGTGTTCGGCGCGATCCTCGGCCTCGGCCTGGGGCTGGTGTGGGGGCTGTGCATCCAGCAGGTCCTGGCACTTCAGGGCATGACCGCCCTCGCGATCCCGTGGGGCACCGTCGCCGCGGTGGTGATCGGGGCGGCCGTGGTGGGCATCGCGGCGGCTCTGCTGCCGGCGCTGCGCGCGTCGCGGATGAACGTGCTGGAGGCCATCGCCCACGAGTGAGCCGCGCGGCGGCCGGTCCGGATCGTGGAATTCCGCGTCGGCCGCACCACCGGGTGGCGAGAATCGGCGCATGAGTGAGCTGCGGATACGGGCCGCCGGGCCCCAGGATCTCGACGATGTGCTGGCGTTCTGGAAGGTGGCCGCCGAGGGCACGAGCATCAGCGACGACCGGGCCGGGGTGGAACGGCTGGTCGCCCGTGATCCCGGAGCGCTGATCCTCGCCGAGACCGACGGTGGACTGGCCGGCACGGTGATCGCGGGTTTCGACGGGTGGCGGTGCCACCTCTACCGGCTGGCGGTGCACCCGGACCGCCGTCGTCGGGGGGTCGCCTCCGCGCTGCTGAGCGCCGCGGAGGAGAGGTTTCTGCGCCTCGGCGGGCGCCGGGCGGACGCGATGGTGCTCCAGCGCAACGAGACCGCGCATCATGCGTGGGGCGCCGCGGGGTATGCGCCGGAGGAACGGTGGCGGCGCTGGGTGAAGCCCCTCACCGGCTGATCCACAGTCCGACGGCCATTCTTTGCCGGTCCTTTACCCTTGGATGGCCACCCGGTCCTCCATGAAAGGTTGTGTGCGTCCACCCATGGGCGAGCCTCCCGGTCCGCGACACCGCGCATCCACTCCCGTTCTGTCCGACCATGGGACAGGGGTGACCCGATGACCGAAGTGCTCCTCCTTCTGGCGGCGATCCTGCTCTCACTCGCCTGCGGCGTGTTCGTGGCGGCCGAGTTCTCCCTCACCACGGTCGAACGGGCAGAGCTGGAACGAGCCGTCGAACGCGGCGAGCGGGGCGCCGCGGGCGCGCTCAAGGCCGTACGGAACCTGACCTTCCAGCTCTCCGGCGCGCAACTCGGCATCACGGTCACCAACCTGGTGGTCGGCATGCTCGCGGAGCCGTCGATCGCGGCACTGATCGCGGGCCCGCTGGAGGACATCGGCGTATCCGGCTCGGCGGCGCGCTCCCTGGCACTGGTGATCGGCACGGCGCTGTCGACCGTCTTCCTGATGGTGGTGGGCGAGCTGGTGCCGAAGAACTGGGCGATCTCGTCACCGCTGGCCGTGGCGAAGCGGGCGGGCAACGTGCAGCGCTGGTTCAGCGCCGCGTTCCGCCCGTTCATCACCCACCTGAACAACACGGCCAACCGCATTGTGCGCCGCATCGGTGTGGAACCGGCCGAGGAACTGGAGTCCGCGCGCGGGCCCCAGGAACTGGCGGCGCTCGCCCGGCACTCCGCCAGGGAGGGCGCCCTGGAGCCGGACACCGCCGAGCTGTTCGTGCGCACGCTGAACCTCGCGGACCTCACCGCGGAGAACGTGATGACCCCGCGTGTCCAGGTGATCGCCCTGGAGGTGCGGGCGACCTGCGAGGACGTGGCGAACGTGACCCGGGCGACCGGGCTGTCCCGGTTCCCCGTCTACCGCGAGACCCTCGACGCCGTCGTCGGTACCGCACACGTCAAGGACGTACTGGCGCTGCCCGCGGAGCGCCGTGCCCTGACCCCGGTGTCGGAACTGATGCGCGAACCGCTCCTGGTCCCCGGATCGCTCACCGTCGACCGGCTCCTCGACCGGCTCTCCGGGCGGCGCACCATGGCCGTCGTGATCGACGAGTACGGCGGCACGGCGGGGGTGGCCACCCTGGAGGACATCGTCGAGGAGGTCGTCGGCGAGGTCCGCGACGAGCACGACCCGCACGAGACCCCCGACCTGGACCGGGCCGGCACCGACCAGGACGGGCGGACACTGTTCTCGGCCGACGGCGCCGCGCGCGTGGACCAGCTCGCCCGGGTCGGGCTGCGCGCGCCGGAAGGGCCCTACGAGACCCTCGCCGGGCTGGTGGCCGCCCAACTGGGCCGGATCCCGGACGTCGGCGACACCCTTCAGGTCGCGGGCTGGCGGCTGGAGGTGGTGGACGCCTCCGGCCACCGCGCGGCACGCGTCCTGCTGCACGCGCCCCCCGGTGACCGGACCGGCACGGAGCGGCGCACGGAACGGACCGTGGACGACGAGGGAGCGCGGCGATGACCGTCGTACAACTGCTGATCGGTCTGGCGACGCTGGTCGTCAACGCCTTCTTCGTCGGCGCCGAGTTCGCTCTGATCTCGGTCCGCCGCAGCCAGATCGAGCCGTACGCCGACCGGGGCGAGCGTCGCGCCAAGAGCGTGCTCTGGGGCCTTGAGCATGTGTCCGCGCTGATGGCGGCCGCGCAGCTCGGCATCACGCTGAGCACGCTGGTCCTCGGCATCGTCGCCGAGCCGGCGATCGCGCATCTGCTGGAACCGGTGTTCCACGCGGTGGGCGTCCCGGCCGGCGCGGGGCACGCCGTGTCCTTCGTGATCGCACTGGTCGTCGCGACGTATCTGCACATGCTGCTCGGCGAGATGGTGCCGAAGAACGTCGCGCTCGCCGAACCGGTCCGCAGCGCGCTCGTCCTGGGGCCGCCCCTGGTGGCGCTGTCCCGTGCGCTGCGACCGGTGATCTTCACGATCAACGCCTTCGCCAACACGCTGCTGAAACTGTTGCGGGTCGAGGCGCGCAACGAGGTCGTCGCGTCGTTCTCGGACGCCGAACTGGCCCAGATCGTGAAGGACTCCGGTGAGGCCGGACTCATCGACGACCGTGCGCAGGAGCGGCTGCACGACGCGCTGGAGCTGGGCCGGCGGCCGGTGCGGGACGTGGTGATGCCATTGAAGCGCGTGATCTACGCGCGCGTGGGCGTCACCCCGGAAGGTCTGGAGCAGCTGTCGGCGGAGTTCGGGTTCTCCCGCTTCCCGGTGGTGGACGAGCAGCGCCGGATCGTGGGCTATCTGCATGTGAAGGACGCCTTGGACGCCTCACCCCGCGACATGCCGTTCCGGCTGTCGGACATGCGGTCCATCGCGCGCGTGCGGGAGAGCACCCCGATGGACGACGTCCTCACCGCCATGCGCGGCGGCCGTACGCATCTGGCGGCCGTCCTGGGGGCCGACGGACGGCTGGCGGGGCTGGTGACGATGGAGGACGTCCTGCGGGAGCTGTTCGGGCAGCGGGCCTGACCCGGCGGTCCGCCCGACCGACCGCTGGGTATGTGCCAGGGGATACCATCTCTGTCGCCATGCAGACGAATCCCACCCACAGCAGCCTCGTCGCCCTGGGCGACTCCTTCACCGAGGGCATGTCGGACCTGCGCCCCGACGGCACGTACCGCGGCTGGGCCGACCTCCTGGCCGCCCGGATGGCGGCCACCGCTCCCGGCTTCCGGTACGCGAACCTCGCGGTGCGCGGAAAGCTGATCCGGCAGATCGTCGACGAGCAGGTCGAGGTCGCCGCGGCCATGCGGGCCGATGTCGTCACCCTGGTCGGCGGGCTCAACGACACCCTGCGGCCCACGTGCGACATGGTGCGGGTGCGGGATCTGCTGACCGAGGCCGTGGAGCGGCTGGCCCCGCATTGCGGGCAGTTGGTACTGATGCGCAGCCCGGGCCGTCAGGGGCCGGTCCTGGAGCGGTTCCGGCCTCGCATGGAGGCGCTGTTCGCCTGTATCGACGAGCTCGCCGAGAAGCACGGCGCGCTGGTCGTCGACCTCTACAGGGCGCCCGCGCTCGGCGACCCCCGGCTGTGGGACGTGGACCGGCTGCATCTGACCGCGGACGGGCACCGCAGGGTCACCGAGGCGGTGTGGCAGGCGCTGGGCTACGCACCGCAGGACCCCGAGTGGCATCTGCCCCCGGAGGCGACGCTGCCGCCGCGCTGGGTGGCGCGCCGGGCCGCGGACGCCCGCTTCGCCCGTCAGCACCTCCTGCCGTGGATCGGCCGCCGGCTCACCGGCCGTTCCTCGGGCGACGGCCTGCGGCCCAAGCGGCCCGACCTGCTGCCCTACGAGACCCCGTAGCCGGTCCGCGCCCTTGTGGCTTCCTCCGAACCACCCGGTGGCGCCGGCCTGCGGGAATCGCCAGTAAACTCCGTACACGTGACTGCTGCGCCCGCCAAGCCCCGTATCCCGAACGTCCTCGCCGGACGCTACGCCTCCGCCGAGCTCGCCACGCTCTGGTCGCCCGAGCAGAAGGTGAAGCTCGAGCGCCGGCTCTGGCTCGCCGTGCTGCGGGCCCAGAAGGACCTCGGGATCGAGGTGCCCGACGCGGCGATCGCCGATTACGAGCGGGTGCTCGACACCGTCGACCTGACCTCGATCGCCGAGCGCGAGAAGGTCACCCGCCACGACGTGAAGGCCCGGATCGAGGAGTTCAACGACCTCGCCGGGCACGAGCACGTGCACAAGGGGATGACCTCCCGCGACCTGACCGAGAACGTCGAGCAGCTGCAGATCCGGCTCTCCCTGGAGCTGATCCGTGACCGCGCGGTGGCGGTGCTCGCGCGGCTGGGCCGGCTGTCCGGTGAGTACGGCGAACTGGTCATGGCCGGCCGCTCGCACAACGTGGCCGCGCAGGCCACCACGCTCGGCAAGCGGTTCGCGACCGCCGCCGACGAGCTGCTCGTCGCGTACGGCCGGCTGGAGGAGTTGCTGGGCCGCTACCCGCTGCGCGGCATCAAGGGCCCGGTCGGTACGGCTCAGGACATGCTGGACCTGCTCGGCGGGGACGCGGAGCGGCTGGCCGAGCTGGAGCGGCGGATCGCCGCTCACCTGGGCTTCGCGCAGGCGTTCACGAGCGTCGGCCAGGTCTACCCGCGCTCGCTTGACTACGAGGTCGTCACCGCGCTGGTGCAGCTGGCCGCCGCGCCGTCGTCGCTGGCGAAGACCATCCGGCTGATGGCGGGGCACGAACTGGTCACCGAGGGCTTCAAGCCGGGCCAGGTCGGCTCCTCCGCGATGCCGCACAAGATGAACACCCGTTCCTGCGAGCGGGTCAACGGTCTGATGGTGATCCTGCGCGGCTACGCCTCGATGACGGGCGAGCTGGCGGGCGACCAGTGGAACGAGGGCGATGTGTCCTGCTCGGTGGTGCGCCGGGTCGCGCTGCCGGACGCGTTCTTCGCCCTCGACGGACTGCTGGAGACATTCCTGACGGTGCTCGACGAGTTCGGCGCCTTCCCCGCGGTCGTCGCCCGCGAGCTGGACCGCTATCTGCCGTTCCTGGCCACCACCAAGGTACTGATGGGCGCGGTTCGCGCGGGCGTCGGCCGCGAGGTCGCCCACGAGGCGATCAAGGAGAACGCCGTGGCCACGGCCCTCGCCATGCGGGAACAGGGCGCGGAGCGCAACGACCTCCTCGACAAGCTCGCCGCCGACGAGCGGCTGCCGCTCGGCCGGGCCGAGCTGGAGGCGCTGATGGCGGACAGGCTGTCCTTCACGGGCGCCGCGAGCGACCAGGTCACCGCCGTGACCGGCCGTATCGACGAGATCGTGAAGCGGTACCCGGAGGCCGCCGGATACGCCCCCGGGGCGATCCTCTGACGCGCTTCACCCAGCAGGAGCTCCAGGCCGCCCGCGACCGCCTCGTACCGGACGTGGTCGCGGACGGCCTGCGTGTGCTGTTCTGCGGCATCAACCCGGGCCTGATGACGGCCGCGACCGGCCACCATTTCGCGCGCCCCGGCAACCGCTTCTGGCCGGCGCTGCACCGCTCCGGATTCACTCCCGTGCTGCTGCCGCCCTCGGATCAGCGGGAGCTGCTGTCGTACGGGCTCGGCATCACCAACGTGGTGGCGCGGGCGACCGCGCGGGCCGACGAACTGAGCGCCGAGGAGTACCGGGAGGGCGGGCGGCTGCTCGCCCGGAAGGTGGCCCGGATCCGTCCGCGGTGGCTGGCCGTGCTGGGGGTCACCGCGTACCGGGCGGCGTTCGACGACAGGAAGGCGCGCGTGGGACCGCAGGCGCGGACCATCGGCGAAACGCGCATCTGGGTGCTGCCCAACCCGAGCGGGCTGAACGCGCACTGGACGCCGGCCACGCTGGCGGAGGAGTTCGGCCGGCTGCGGGAGGCCGCGGCGCAGGGGTGACGGCGCTCAGGGCGGGGCGGTGTCCGTGACCACCGCCAGCAGGTGGACCTCGTCGCCCGGGTCCCGGTCGGCGACCGCCACCACGGCCCAGCGGCCGGTACCCCCGACCTCCCACAGCCACGCCACGTCCGCGCGGGCGCAGAGCCATGCCCAGGGCTCGGGTATCTCCTCCCCGTCGGTGCGCAGCAGGACCGTCTGCAGGTTGAAGGGGCTGACGTCCCCCCAGCGCGAGGCCAGCACCTCGTGGACGGCGTCCCGGTCCTTCTCGAACTGGTCCACCGTGACCGCCCGCTCGGCCGGGTCGCCGTCGCACGGGCCGGGGCCGCTCTCCAGGATCGCCACATGGTGACCGGGCGCCCCGAAGCCGACGTCCGACGGGCCGTGCTCCGCCGGGAAGGGGCGGAAGCACAGCTCGTCGATGAGGGCGATGTGCTGTGCGATGTTCATCGGTATTCCCCTTCGTGGATACCCCATCCTTTGGGGCGAGGAGGAAACGAAGCCCCTGCGAAGCAGGACAGGGAAAGAGCAATCGCCGCCAAGGCGACTGGTCGTCTCCACCCAACTATGCACGCTCCGCCACAAACTGATGCGGTAGTATGTGAACCGTGAAGACCACCCACGTGAAGCGGGCGTTCAAGTACCGCTTCCATCCGACCGACGCGCAGGCAGCCGAGCTGTCCCGCACGTTCGGATGCGTGCGGAAGGTCTACAACCTCGCCCTCGCCGCGCGCACCGAAGCGTGGACGCGGCAGGAACGGGTGAACTACAACGCCACGTCGGCGATGCTGACGGCCTGGAAGAAGACTGAGGAACTCGCCTACCTCAACGAGGTCTCCTCCGTCCCGCTCCAGCAGGCCCTGCGGCACCTGCAGACGGCATTCACCCACTTCTTCGGCAAGCGTGCGAAGTACCCGCGCTTCAAGTCGCGGAAGAAGTCGCGGAAGTCGGCGGAGTACACCACCAGCGCGTTCCGGTTTCGGGACGGCAAACTGACCCTGGCGAAGATGGCGGAGCCGCTCGACATCGTGTGGTCCCGTCCCCTCCCGGAGGGGGCGTCGCCGTCGACGGTGACCGTGTCCCAGGACGCAGCCGGGCGCTGGTACGTGTCCCTGCTGTGCGAGGACCCGTCCGTGAAGCCGCTCCCCGCCACCAGCGCGGCCGTCGGCATCGACGTCGGGCTCGACCACCTTCTGACTCTGTCGACCGGTGAGAAAGTCTCCAACCCCCGCTACGAGCGCCGCGACCGTGCCCGTCTCGCCAAGGCCCAGCGGCAGCTTGCCCGTAAAGCCAAGGGTGACGGCGCAAACCGTCGCAAGGCCCGGCAGAAGGTCGCCAAGGTCTACGCCCGTATCACCGACCGCAGGCGTGACCACCTGCACAAGCTCACCACTCGGCTCGTTCGTGAAAACCAAACGATCGTGATCGAGGACCTCACCGTCCGGAACATGGTGAAGAACGGCAGCCTGGCCCGGGCCATCAGCGACGCGGCATGGTCGGAATTCCGGAGCATGCTGGAGTACAAGGCCCGATGGTACGGCCGCGAAGTGATCGCGATCGACCGGTGGTTCCCCTCCTCCAGGCTGTGCTCGACCTGCGGCACCTTGCAGGACAGGATGCCGCTGAACGTCCGCACCTGGACGTGCGACTGCGGGACGACCCACGACCGGGACGTGAACGCGGCAAAGAACATTCTGGCCGTCGGGCTGACGGCGTCTGTCTGTGGAGCTGGTGTAAGACCTCAACGGAGTACTCCGGGCGGGCAGTCGGCGATGAAGCAGAAAACCCCACGGCGCGAGCCGTAGGAATCCCCCTCCTTCAGGAGGGGGAGGAAGTCAAGGGTCCAGTAAACCGGCCGCCACTGACACTTGGCGGTACGTCAGCTCACAGCCGGTCAGGCGTCCCTGCGGCGCAGGCTCCACGCCCCGGCCAGCAGGGCGGCGGCCGCCCCCAAGGCGGTCACGGCAAGTCCCGACCAGGGGCCCAGTGTTCCGTCGGGGGTCTGCTGGAGGACGACCTGCCCGGCCCGGTCGGGCAGGAAGTCGGTGGCGGTGCCTGCCGCGCCGCCGATCACGAAGGACACCACCAGGACGAACGGGATCAGCACGGCCAGGGTGGCCACTCCGCTGCGCAGCAGGGTGGCGAGGCCGGCCGCGAGGAGGGCCATCAGGGTCAGGTAGACGCCGCAGCCGGTCACCCCGCGGATCTGCTCCGCCGTGGTGAGGCCGTTCGCCGCGTCCCCGAGCCCCGCCCGCCCCGCGAAGAGGGCCGCCACGGCGCTCAGCAGCCCGACGGGCAACGTCGAAGCGGCGATCGCCGTGACCTTCGCGGCGAACCAGCGCCCCCGCCGCGGGACGGCGGCCAGCGAGAGCCGCAGCGCGTCGTTGTGGTACTCCGTCGCCACGGCCATGGCGCCGAAGGAGATCGCGGCGATCTGTCCCGGTGCGGCCCCGGACAGCGCCGTGAACAGAAGGTCGGACTCCGGGTCCGAGGCGTTGTCCGCTCCGGCCACCGCGGAGAACGCCGTGGTCACGGCGAACAGCGCGAGCAGCGCGCCCGGAAGCGAGCGGACGGTGCGGATCTTCAGCCACTCGGCGTGGAGCACGGGTGCGAACCACATGGTCAGACCTCCTGGGGCTGTGCGGTGAACTCGGTCTCGGCGGCGGTCAGATCCAGGTAGGCCTGCTCCAGCGTGCCCTCGTCCGGCGCGAGTTCGAGAAGCGGCACCCCCGCGGCGAAGACGAGGCGCCCGATGTCGTCCACCCGCGCGTCCGGCACGGTCCAGTGCCCCTCCGGATGCTCCACGGCCTCGTGTCCGTGCCGCGCGAGGGCGCGCACCAGGGCGGTGGGATCGGTGGTACGGATCCGGACGGCGGGCCGCACGCGCGCGTCGATGAACTCCCGCAGGGGGGTGTCGGCCAGCAGACGCCCCCGTCCGAGGACGACGAGGTGGTCGGCGAAGGAGGCGGTCTCGTTCATCAGATGGCTGGAGACCAGGACCGTCCGCCCTTCGTCGGCCAGTCGGCGCAGCAGGCCGCGGATCCACACGATGCCCTCCGGGTCCAGGCCGTTGGAGGGTTCGTCGAGCATCACGACCCCGGGGTCTCCCAGCAGTGCGGCGGCGATGCCCAGCCGCTGGCGCATGCCCAGCGAGTAGGTCCGCACCCGGTGGCCCGCGGCCGTGCCGAGGCCGGTCTCCGCCAGCACCTCGTCGACCCGGCGGTCCGGGATGCGGTGGGTCGCGGCCAGGACACGCAGATGGTCGCGACCGGTGCGGGCCCCGTGGGCGGCCTGGGCGTCCAGCAGGGCACCCACCCGGCACAGGGGGTCGCGCAGGGCGGCGTAGCCGCGGCCCCCGATCGTGGCGGTGCCGGACGACGGACGGTCCAGTCCGAGCACCAGACGCATGGTGGTGGACTTGCCGGCGCCGTTGGGCCCGAGGAAGCCGGTGACCCGGCCGGGCAGGACACGGAAGGTGAGGTCGTCGACGGCTCGCCGGGTGCCGTACTCCTTGGTGAGGTTCTGGACGTCGATGCTGGTCATGTGTGTCAGCGTGGCCGCCGGGCCGGTACGGACGCCTCCCCCGGGCGTGGAGATCCGCTCCCCCGTGCGGGGGAGGCGGTTGTCCGTGGGCGCTGACACGATGACGGAATGATCCGCCTGCTGCGTCCCCTCCGGCTGGGGACGACCTACACGCGCCTGCTGCATCTCTGGGTGCCCGGGCTGCCGTTCAGCGTGTGGATGTTCATCGACCCCACGACACCCTGGGTGCCCGCGCTCGTGCTGGTCCCCCTGGGGCTGGTCTCCTCGGTGCGCAGGGGCGAGGGTGTGCAGGCCCGGCTGCTGCTGACGCCCGGTGAGCGGGATCCGGAGATCTCCGAGGAGCCGTCGGCGACGTGGCGGGACCGGAGGCGTACCGCGCTGTGGCTGGCGGTGCGCTTGATGCTGGCGGTGGTGACGGTCTTCCTCACGGTGTGGCTGCCGCTGCTCGCCTACTCCCTGGTCCAGGTGGCCACGGGAACGGTGCCCGGTGGTGTGCCGGTGCTGGAGGACGCCGAACACCACTGGGCTTACGCCCTGTTCGTCCCGCTCCCCCTGATCGTGCTGTACGCGGCCGTGGTGGGTCTCGGCGAACTGGTCACCGCGATCGCGCGCCGACTGCTCGGCCCCTCCCCCGCCGAGCGTCTGGCCGCCATGGAGGTCAGGACCGAACAGCTCCTGGAGCGCACGCGCATCGCGCGGGAGCTGCATGATTCCATCGGCCATGCCCTGACCGTCGCCGTCGTGCAGGCCGGCGCCGCCAGGGCGGCGGGTGACGCCGCCTTCACCGACCGGGCGCTGGGCGCCGTGGAGGAGGCCGGACGGGCGGCGCTGGAGGACCTGGAGCGGGTCCTGGGCATCCTGCGCGAGCCCGAGAAGCCGGTCGGCGGCCGTCCGACGCTCGTGGACGCCGACCGTCTGCTGGAGTCCGCCCGCGCCTCCGGGACGACGGTCGACGCCGAGGTGACGGGCCCGCTGGAGAAGGCGCCGGGGCCGGTGTCCCGCGAGGGCTACCGCATCCTGCAGGAGTCGCTGACGAACGCGCTGCGGCACGCCGGAGCGGTCCCCGTGCGGGTCCGGATCGGTGTCGCCGACGGCACGCTGCTGCTGGAGATCCGCAACCGGCTGACGGAGGACATACCGGGCCCCGGGCGGGGCAGCGGACTGCGCGGCATACGCGAGCGGGCCGCGCTGCTGGGCGGTCGCGCGTGGACGGGGCCCGACCGGGGCGACTGGCGGGTGCGGGTCGAGCTGCCGCTGGGCTGATCTAGGCTGGCCGGATGCCGGTGACCGTACTGCTCGTCGACGACGAACCTCTGGTACGCGCCGGTCTGCGGGCCGTGCTGGAGGCGCAGCCGGACATCGAGGTCGTCGGGGAGGCGGCCGACGGGGCGGCGGTGATCCCGCTGGTGCGGCGCCTGCGGCCGGACGTGGTGGCCATGGACGTGCGGATGCCGTTGATGGACGGCATCGACGCCACGCGCGCACTGCTGCGGTCGGTCGACGCGCCGCCGAAGATCCTCGTCGTGACGACCTTCGAGAACGACGAGTACGTCTACGGGGCGCTGCGCGCGGGGGCCGACGGGTTTCTGCTCAAGCGGGCGCGCCCCGCGGAGATCGTGCACGCGGTGCGGCTGGTCGCCGAGGGCGAGTCGTTGCTGTTCCCCGCCTCGGTGCGCCGGCTCGCCGCCGAGTACGGCGACGGGGGCGGCAACCGGGCGGCGCGATCGGCGCTGGAGCGGGCGCGGCTGACCGGGCGCGAGGGCGAGGTGCTGCGGCTGATGGCGCGGGGCCTGACCAACGCGGAGATCGCCTCCCGGCTCGTGGTGGGGACGGAGACGGTGAAGTCCCATGTGAGCTCCGTACTGGCCAAGCTCGGGGCACGCGACCGGACCCAGGCGGTGATCGCGGCCTACGAGTCGGGGTTCGTGGCGCCGGGATGAGCCGCGTCCGCGGGGCGGGACCGGGACGTGCTCGCCCGGATGTCGCCGGGGTCCGCCCCGCCGAGTACGATCCGCCCCACACACGCACGAGCTCGGAGGACGGACGGTGGGTCGGCTGACCGGCGGGGACCCCTCGCTGCTGCGAAGGATCAACTCCGCGGTGGTGCTGCACGCTCTGCGGGCCACGGACTGCGCGACGCTGACCGAGGTCACCCGGGTCACCGGGCTGTCCCGGCCGACGGTCGAGGGCGTCGTGGAAGGACTCATCGGGGCGGGGCTCGTCGTGGAGACGGCGGCCGAGGAGGGGACCGCGCGGCGCCAGGGGCGGCCGGCACGGCGGTTCCGGTTCCGGGCGGAGGCCGGTCATGTGCTCGGCCTGGAGATCGGAGCGCACCGGGTGGCCGCGCTGCTGGCCGATCTGGACGGCCGGGTGATCGGCGCGCAGGCACGGGAGGTCGACGAGCGGGTCGACGCGGACGAGCGTCTGGAGCGGCTGCGCGCGGCTGTCGCGGAGCTGCTGCGCCGGGCCGGTGTCCCGCGTGGCTCCCTGCGGGCCGTGGGCGTCGGCACCCCGGGGATCGTCGAGGCCGACGGCACGGTGCGGCTGGGCACCGCCCTGCCCGGCTGGACGGGGCTGGGCCTCGGCGAGCGGCTGAGCCGGTCCTTCAAGTGCCCGGTGCTGGTGGAGAACGACGCCAACGCGGCCGTCGTCGCCGAGCACTGGAAGGGCGCCGCCAGGGACACCGACGACGTGGTGTTCGTGCTGGCCGGCCTGAGTCCGGGCGCCGGTTCGCTGATCGGCGGACGGCTGCACCGAGGGTACGGCGGGGCGGCCGGGGAGATCGGCGCGCTGCATCTGCTGGGCCGGGAGGCGACGCCGGAGACGCTGCTGTCCACCACGGACGAGCCGCTGCACCCGCTCGACGAGCAGGCCGTCGCGCACGTCTTCGCCCGGGCCCGCGAGGGCGACGCACGGGCACGCGCGGCCATGGACCGCTTCATCCACCGGCTGGTCCACGACGTGGCGGCGCTGGTGCTGGCCCTCGATCCGGAACTGGTCGTGATCGGCGGCTGGGCGGCGGGGCTGGACGGCGTGCTGGAGCCGCTGCGCGGTGAACTGGCCCGCTACTGCCTGCGCCCACCGAGGGTTTCCCTGTCCCTCCTGGGCGAGGCGGCGGTCGCCACGGGCGCGGTACGGCTCGCCCTCGACCACGTGGAGGAACAACTGTTCGCGGTGGAGGGCACGGTGACGGCCCGCCGCTAGGCCCGTCCGGCGGACCAGCGGGGGCCGTGAGGTCAGGATGCCTGCTGTTCCGGGCCGTGGTGGATCTGCACGCCGCCGAAGTCGCCGAACGTCAGCCGGCAGGTGTCCGCGCGGTAGGTGGCCACCGAGAGCGCGGCGGTGCGGCCGCGGGCGATGAATCGCGTGGTGACGACGAGAACGGGCGCACCGGGCAGCCGGTCCAGCTCCCTGGCGTCGTCCGCGCGGGCGGAGCCCAGCTCCACGGCGTTCTCCTGCCGCTCCAGCTCCAGGTGCTGCAGTTCCCGCAGCACCGCACGCGCGCGTGCCGCTCCGGACGGCGCGTCGATGCCGGACAGGTCGGGCACCGAGTCCGCCGGGACGTACAGCAGTTCGGCGGCGACGGGCTGACCGTGGGAGACACGGGAGCGCCGCACGACGTGCACGGGCTCGTCGCGGCCGGTCACCAGCGACTCGGCGACGGCGGCGGGCGGCGTTTCGAGGGCGCAGTCGAGGGTCTGCCAGGCGTCGCGCGGCCCTCCCGGCCAGGCGTGTGTCTCCGCCCCGACGGAGACACCCATCCGGGGCGGGGCGACCGTGGTGCCCACCCCGCGGCGGCGCTGCAGTCTGCCTTCCAGTTCGAGCTGCTCCAGTGCCTGCCGGAGCGTGGCGCGGGCGACGCCGAAGCGGGCCGCCAGGTCACGCTCGTTGGGCAGGATCTCGCCCACGGAGAACTCCGAGTCCAGCGCTTCGCTGAGCACGGTCCTGAGGTGCCAGTACTTCGGTTCCGGCACCGTTTCCAGCTGCGGGGTCCCCACCCTGTCCTCCACGATCGCCGTGTCCGGCGGCGTTTTAGCGCCCTTGTTTATTAAAGGTTGTTTCACTTCTCAGCGACCATAGGGCGGCCCTCACCCTTGGTCAATACCAATCGGCACGACGAGGGGCGCGACAGGATGGAACCCGGAAGGAGGAGCGAGGGCTACCCGTCGGTAGCAATTGCTGACAAGCTGTCCACGGCGTCAGGCGGCGTCCGTTTCCGCGAGTCCCCGACGAGGAGCACCTCATGTCCGCGACCGTCTCGTTCAAGGTCACCTCCCCCCTCGGCCCGCAGACCGTGACCCTGTCCTACACGCGCGTGGGCCGGGGTGAGCCGCTGCTCCTGCTGCACGGCATCGGTCATCACCGTCAGGCCTGGGACCCGGTCATGGACATCCTCGCGACCGAGCGCGAGGTCATCGCCGTGGATCTGCCCGGATTCGGCGCCTCCCCGTCGCTGCCCGACGGCCTCGTCCACGACCTGCCCACCATGAATGCCGCCCTCGGCGCCCTGTGCGAGGCGCTGGAACTGGACCGGCCGCATGTGGCCGGCAACTCGCTGGGCGGTCTGCTGGCCCTGGGGCTCGGCCGTGACCGGCTCGTCCGCTCCGTCACCGCTCTCTCCCCGGCGGGCTTCTGGACCCAGGCAGAGCGGCGCTACGCGTTCACCGTGCTGCTCGGCATGCGCCGGGTCGCGGAGCGCATGCCGTTGCCCCTGGTCGAGCGCCTCGCCCGTTCCGCGCCCGGCCGGGCGGTGCTGACCAGCACCATCTACGCCCGTCCCGGGCGCCGTTCGCCGGAGGCCGTGGTCGCCGAGACGCTTGCACTCGCCGGGGCCACCGGTTTCACCGAGACGCTCCGCGCGGGCACCACCGTACGGTTCACCGACGACGTGCCCGGCATCCCCGTGACCGTCGCCTGGGGCGCGCGGGACCGGCTGCTCATTCCCCGGCAGGGGGTCCGCGCGAAGCGGATCATCCCCCGCGCGCGTCTCGTCCGGCTGCCGGGCTGCGGCCATGTCCCCATGAACGACGACCCGGCGCTGGTCGCCCGCGTCCTCCTCGACGGCAGCCGCTGACCTCCGGCCGGCCGCCTTCCGACGGGCGATCGCAGGGACACACGTACCCCTGCCACGACGTCACCGGGGACGTACCCGGGGGGCCAGGCCCACCGCCTCCCCGGGCCGGAGCATATCGCCGCTTGTCACGGTCCACGAGGCGGAGGGCGCGGGGCGTACGCCCACGGACCACGCGTACGGGCGCAAGGCACGGCGGCGGCCGGCGAACGGATACCGGCCGTGCTCGACGAACCGGTAGGGCACGTGCCCGAAGGCGTACGTGTGCCACCCGCGCCGAGCCACGGGGGCGTGCCCGCCCCACGGACGAGGGCGCGGATCGGGTGTGGTCCCGGTAGGGCGGCCCACCGCGCGGGGACCGGTTGTTCACCTCGGGTTCGCGTGCGAGCCGCACCGGCCGCGTAGGTGTGGCAGCGCACACTGGCCGGAGCCCGTTCCTGGAGGCGCATCCATGACACACCGTCCGTTCCCTGGCCGTCGCGCCGTGTTGCGCGGCTCGCTCGCGGCCTCGGCGGCCCTGACCCTGCCCGCCGCGCTCGGTGCGGCGCCCGCGTTCGCCCGCTCCGGACGCCCGGAGGCCGCCTGGGGCGTACAGACGGGCGAGGTGACCCGCGACTCCGGGCTGGTGTGGGTGCGGTCCGACCGCCCGGCCCGGATGATCGTCGAGACCTCGGCGACCGAGTCGTTCCGCAACCCGCGCAGATGGCGCGGTCCGCTGCTCGGCCCGGGCACCGACTTCACCGGCACGACCCGGCTGCGCGGGCTGCCGTCCGGTGAGCAGATCCACTACCGGGTCCTGCTCACCGACCCCGACGACCCGCGCCGCCGCGGTGAGCCGGTGGCCGGCACCTTCCGTACTGTGCCGGACCGGCGCCGCGACGGCGTGCGGTTCCTGTGGTCGGGCGACCTGGCCGGACAGGGCTGGGGCATCAACCCCGATTTCGGCGGCTACCGCATCTTCGACGCGATGGCCGGGCTCGACCCCGACTTCTTCCTGTTCAGCGGCGACACGGTCTACGCCGACGGGCCCATCGCGGCGACCGCCGCGCTCCCGGACGGCGGCCTCTGGCGGAACGTCACCACCGAGGAGAAGTCCAAGGTCGCCGAGACCCTCGCCGAGTTCCGGGGGAACTTCCGCTACAACCTGCTCGACGAGAACCTGCGCCGGTTCAACGCCCGGGTGCCCTCGATCGTGCAGTGGGACGACCACGAGGTGCGCAACAACTGGTACCCCGGCCAGCAGATCGCGGACACCGACACCCGCTACACGGAGAAGAGCGTCGACGTCCTGGCGGCCCGGGCCCGGCGCGCGTTCGGTGAGTACTTCCCGACGTCGACGACACCGCGGCCGGGCTCCCGGGAGGGCCGGATGTACCGGGTGCTGCGGCAAGGACCGCTGCTGGACGTGTTCGTGCTGGACATGCGGACGTACCGGGGTGCCAACTCCTCCGGTGACCAGACCGTGGACCCGCAGGGCATCCTCGGGCGTGAGCAGTTGGAGTGGCTCGAGCGGGAGCTGGCGCGGTCACGGGCGGTGTGGAAGGTGATCGCCGCAGATATGCCGATCGGGCTGGTCGTGCCGGACACCACCGAAGGCCGGCAGCACGTCGAGGCGGTGGCGCAGGGCGACCCGGGGGCGCCGCTCGGCCGGGAGCTGCAGATCGCGGAGCTGCTGCGGTTCGTCAAGCGCCGGCGGATCACCGGAACGGTGTGGCTGACGGCCGATGTGCACCACACCTCGGCACATCACTACCGGCCCGAGCAGGCCGCGTTCGGTGACTTCGAACCGTTCTGGGAGTTCGTCTCGGGACCACTGAACGCGGGCGCCTTCCCGGCCAACGCCCTGGACGGCACGTTCGGTCCCGAGCGGGTGTGGGTGAAGGCGCCGAGCGCGTCGAACGTCTCGCCCGCCGGCGGCTTCCAGTTCTTCGGCGAGGTCGACATCGACGGCGACAGCGCCGAGTTGACGGTGCGGTTGCGCGAGCAGGACGGCACCGTGCTGTTCACGAAGACACTGCAGCCGGGCCTGGTCGGTCAGTAACCAGGCAAATCAGACAGAAGCATGTCTTTACCCGTCAGTCACAGCTCGTTCGTGATCACGAAACACAGTTCCTTCACAGTGGCTGTATGAGTCGAGACATGTCTGACGTGACGAACACCCCGCAGGACGGCCCCGCGCACGGCCGAACCGACCCCGCCGGTCTCACCGGGCGGTGCACCGCCGCGTTCCAGGCGTGGTGGGCACGCCGCCACGGCCACGCCCCGCCGGCGGACGATACCGGGGATGCCCCGCCGCGCTCCGCCGTTCCCGCGGAGAGCGTGCTGTGGCGGATGCGGACGACGGTGAAGGACGAACCGGGCGCGCTCGCCGCGCTGTGCACGGCGCTGGCCGAGCGGCGGGTCGACATCCTGAGCCTGCAGACGCACCCGCTGGGCGAGGACACCGTGGACGAGTTCCTGCTGCGCGCACCGGCGGGCACGGACCTGATCACCGCGGTGTCCCTCGCCGGGGGCACGCACACCTGGACCGAGCGGGCCGACGCCCACGATCTGGTGGACGCACCGACCCGGGTGCTGGGGCTGGCCGCCCGCACCGCCACGGATGCGGCGGAACTGCCCCTGGCGCTGCGCCAGTTGCTGGGACGGTGCACGATCCGCTCCCGGCCCGCCGTACGAGCCTTCGGTGCAGCGGCGGCCGGGACCGTACCGGCGGAGGGATCCCTGGAGGACACCGTGATCCGGCTGCGTGATCCCGAGGGCGGGGTGCTCACCGTGGAGCGGCCGTATCTGCCCTTCACGCCCACCGAGTTCGCCCGCGCCCGGGCGCTGGTGGAGCTGGACGCCCGGCTCGGGCCGCGGATCCCACGCGGCCACGATGTGCTCACGCTACCCGAGGGCAGTGACCTCTCCGTGCGCCGGGCGGACACCCGCGATCTGGCAGCCGCGCGGGCGATGCACGAGCGGTGCTCCCCCGAGACCCTGCGCAGGCGCTACCACGGACCGGTCGGTGACGCCGACCGGTATCTGAACCATCTGCTCAGCCCTCGCTTCGGGCGGACGCTCGTCGCACAGACCTCCGCGGACCGGATCATCGCCCTCGGTCATCTCCTGTGGGACGGCGACGAGACCGAGGTCGCGCTGATCGTGGAGGACGCGTGGCAGCGCCGGGGCATCGGCGCCGAGCTCCTCGGGCGTCTGGTGGCGATGGCGGCCGAGGCGGGCTGCGCCCAGGTGTACGCCGTGACGCAGGCGTCCAACACCGGCATGGTCGCCGCGATGCGCGGCCTGGGCCTGCCTCTCGACTACCAGATCGAGGAGGGCACCCTGGTGATCACCGCCCGCCTGGACTCCGTAGCGGCGCACCACGTGCGGGAGTCCGGCGAGCGGATCGGCCGGTCGTAGGGACGTCGTTCGGATCACCGGCGCGGCCGCCCGGCTCCGGTGCGCGGTGCCTCTCAGCCGGGCCGGGCACGGTTCCCTGCTTCGGGTGTCGAAGAGGTGTCGAGGAGGTGCCGAGGAAGGTGCCGAGGAAGGTGCCGAGGAAGGTGCCGGATCGGGGAACGGCCCGGCGGAGGTCACCGGGCCGCGCCTCGTGGGTGCCGTACGTCAGCCCTGGGCCAGCGCCTCCGCGCGGTCGGGCGTCCCGGTCGGCGTCCCCAGCGCCGCGTCCAGATCGGCCCACAGGTCCTCGACGTCCTCCAGGCCGACCGAGAGCCGCAGCAGCCGGTCGCTGACCCCGGCGCCCCTGCGGTCGTCGGCGTCGACGATGCGGTGGCTGATGGACGCGGGGTGCTGGATGAGGGAGTCCACGCTGCCGAGACTCACCGCCGGGGTGATCAGGCGTACGCCGGCGATCACCTCGTGCGGGTCACCGTGCACCTCGAAGGACACCATCGCCCCGCCGATGCTGGGGTAGTGCACCCGGCTGACGCGCGGGTCGGCGGCGAGCCGGGCGGCGAGCTCCGCGGCTCCCGCGGACGCCGCGCGCACCCGTACCGGCAGGGTCGACAGGCCCCGCAGCAGCAGATAGCCGGCCAGCGGATGAAGCACGCCACCGGTGGCGAACCGCACCTGCCGCAACTGCCCGGCGAACTCCTCGTCACAGGCCACCACGCCCGCCAGCACGTCCCCGTGGCCGCCGAGGTACTTGGTCGCGCTGTGCAGCACCAGCCGCGCCCCGTGTTCGGCCGGGCGCTGGAGCACCGGAGTCGCGAAGGTGTTGTCGACCAGCAGCGGCACGGAGCCGCACGCGTGGGCGACGGCCCGCAGATCGACCTCGGCGAGCGTGGGATTGGCCGGGGACTCCACCAGCACCAGACCGGTGTCCGGCCGCAGCGCGTCGGCGACCCCGGCCGGGTCGGTCCAGGTCACCTCGGAGCCGAGCAGCCCGGCGGTCAGCAGATGGTCGCTGCACCCGTACAGGGGGCGTACGGCGACGACATGGCGCAGCCCCATCGAGCCGCGGACCAGCAGTGTGGCGCTGAGCGCCGCCATCCCGCTGGCGAACGCCACCGCCGACTCGGTGCCCTCCAGCCGGGCCAGCGCGGTCTCGAAGCGGGCGACGGTCGGGTTGCCGAGCCGCCCGTAGACCGGCGGGCCGTCCGGTTCGGCGCCGGTGGTGGCGAAGGCGTCGATGCGGGCGGCCTCGGCGCGGCTGTCGTACGAGGGGTAGGTGGTGGACAGGTCGATCGGCGGGGCGTGCAGTCCGAGTCCGGCGAGATCGTCCCGGCCGGCATGCACGGCCTCGGTGGCGAGTGCTCTGGTGGTGCGTCGCGTGTCCATGCCCAGTTCCATACCGGCAGGGTGAACACCGGGCGGACCTGTGGCGGACATACCCGTGCTACGTTCGACGGATGGCCGAATCTGTCGTACTGGATCCGGTGGACCTTCATCTGCTGCGGCTGTTGCAGAACGACGCCCGGACGACGTACCGGGATCTCGCCGCACAGATCGGGGTCGCACCGTCGACCTGTCTGGACCGGGTGACCCGGCTGCGCCGCTCCGGCGTGATCCTCGGGCACCGGCTGCAGCTGGACCCCGCCAAGCTGGGCCGGGGTCTGCAGGCACTGCTGTCGGTGCAGGTCAGACCGCACCGGCGAGAACTGGTGGGACCGTTCGTGGAGCGGATCCGGGTGCTGCCGGAGTCGCTGACCGTGTTCCATCTGACCGGCCCCGACGACTACCTGGTGCATGTGGCGGTCGCGGACATGACGGATCTGCAGCGGCTGGTGCTCGACGAGTTCACGTCACAGCGCGAGGTGGCGCGGGTGGAGACCCGGCTGATCTTCCAGCAGTGGGACTGCGGCCCGATGCTGCCGCCTTCGCCCTCGGCACAATCCGGGTGACGTGCGGCGGGCCGCGTACCAGGATGGTCCGCATGTCACAGACCAGCAGCGCCCTCCCCCGTCAGGTCGCCGACGCCTACGTCGACGAGCTCATCGCCCTCGACCCGATCACCGGCACGTTCCTGGGAGTGAAGGAGAGTTCCTCCCGGCTGCCCGATCTCTCACCGGCCGGGCAGGAGGCCCACGCCGAGCTCATCCGGGCCACGCTCGGACGGCTCGACGAGGCCGAGCGGCAGCCCGGAGCGGACAGCGGCGTCGAACGCCGCTGTGCCCGGCTGCTGCGCGAGCGGCTCACCGCGGAACTGGCCGTGCACGAGGCCGACGAGGGTCTGCGCGCGGTCGGCAACCTGGGCACGGTCGCGCATTCGGTGCGTGAGGTGTTCACGGTGACGCCCGCGGAGACGGAGGCGGACTGGTCGGCGATCGCCGGGCGGCTGCGCGCGGTCCCGGCCGCGCTGGCGGGCTACCGCGAGTCCCTGGCGCTGGGCCTGGAGCGCAAGCTGTACGCGGCTCCGCGCCCGACGGAGACGTTCGTCGGACAGCTCACCGAGTGGACGGACACGGGCGAGGGCCGCGGCTGGTTCGAGGACTTCGCGTCCGCGGGGCCCGACACGCTGCGTGCGGAGCTGGACGAAGGCGCCCGCGCGGCGACCGCGGCCGTGGTGGAGCTGCGGGACTGGATGCGCGACGTGTACGCGCCGGCCGTCGAGGGCGCGCCGAACACCGTGGGCCGGGAGCGCTACGCCCGCTGGTCCCGCTACTACAACGGCACCGATCTCGACCTGGACGAGGCGTACGCGTACGGCTGGTCCGAGTACCACCGCCTGCTCGGCGAGATGAGGAAGGAGGCCGAGAAGATCCTTCCCGGCGCGGAGACACCGTGGGTGGCGCTGGCGCACCTGGACGAGCACGGACGGCACATCGAGGGGGTCGACGAGGTCCGCGAGTGGCTCCAGGGCGTGATGGACCGGGCGGTCGAGGCCCTGGACGGCACGCACTTCGACCTCGCCGAACGGGTACGGAAGGTGGAGTCACGGATCGCCCCGGTGGGCAGCGCGGCCGCGCCGTACTACACGCCCCCGTCGGAGGACTTCTCCCGGCCGGGCTGCACCTGGCTGCCCACGATGGGGCTGACCCGCTTCCCGGTCTACGACCTGGTCTCGACCTGGTACCACGAGGGCGTTCCCGGGCACCACCTCCAGCTGGCGCAGTGGGTGCACGTGGCCGAGAACCTCTCCCGTTACCAGGCCTCGGTGGGCATGGTCAGCGCCAACGCCGAGGGCTGGGCGCTGTACGCGGAGCGGCTGATGGACGAACTCGGCTTCCTCGCGGACGCGGAGGAGCGGCTGGGCTATCTGGACGCGCAGATGATGCGGGCGACCCGGGTCATCGTCGACATCGGTATGCACCTGGAGCTGGAGATCCCGGCAGATTCGCCGTTCCACCCGGGTGAGCGCTGGACACCGGAGCTGGCCGAGGAGTTCTTCGGCCGGCACAGCAGCCGCCCGGCGGACTTCGTGGAGAGCGAACTGACCCGCTATCTGACGATCCCGGGGCAGGCCATCGGGTACAAGCTCGGCGAGCGGGCGTGGCTGCTGGGCCGGGAGAAGGCCCGTGAGCGGCACGGCGACGCCTTCGATCTCAAGGCCTGGCACATGGCGGCCCTCTCCCAGGGCCCGCTGGGCCTGGACGACCTGGTGGACGAACTGTCGGCGCTCTGAGCCGGGCCGGCGCCGGTCGGCGCCGGAAGCGGCCCTCCGAGTCGACGACCTGACCGGTGATCCGGCCGGCCTCGTCCGTGGCCGGCCGGGCGATGAGGCGGGCCGGGTCGCCGGGCACGCCCCGGCGTCCCGCGGGGAAGAACGCGGCGACGGCGCCGCGGGTCCCGGGCCTCGGGTGACCGGTGCCCACCGGACCGGGGTCGACGGTGTCCACGGCGACCGCGTGCCCGGCCGGCGCGGTGCCGGGCGTGGGCCTGGACCGGCGGCGGCACCGAGCGCGCGTCGACGGAGCAGTGCGCGTCGCGCATGGCGACGTCGATCGCGCCGAGGCCGCCGTCGGGGCCGCCGAGGGCGTGGCCCGTGACGAGGATGTCGGGCCGTCGAACTCCTCCCACCCGGCACGGGAGTTCAGCATCCGCAGTCGTCTGCGCCCACGGGTGCGGTCAGCGGGTCGGGGGCGCGGCGCTCGCGGCCCCACCGGGTCTCGAACTCCAGGCCCTCACGGACCCAGTACTCGAATCCGCCGAGCATCTCCTTGACCTGGTAGCCGAGTTCGGCGAGGGCGAGCGCGGCGCGGGCGGCACCGTTGCAGCCGGGGCCCCAGCAGTAGGTCACGACCGGCACCGAGGGATCCAGGAGCCGCGCAGCCCGCTCGGGAACGAGCGCGGTGGGAAGGTGCACCGCGCCGGGGACATGACCCTGGTCCCAGGCCTCGGTGGAGCGGGAGTCCAGCAGGACGAAGCCGGTGTCGTCGTCCGCCGCGAGCGCGGCGGCCACGTCGGAGACGTCGGCGTGGAAGGCGAGGCTCGCGCGGAAGTGGGCGGCGGCCTCGGCCGGGACGGCGGGGGCGACACGCAGGACGGGGTTCACGGGGGTGGTCATGGGAGAGAAACTACGGCCACGCCGTTCGGGTCTGAAGGAGAGATCCCCGGCCGTTGCCTTGATCGGCCGGGGGATCGCCTGCTACTTCTCGGGTATGACCGTGTATTCACCGGACGCCACGGACTGGCGCATTCTCGAAGTCCTCCAGCGTGAGGGACGGGCCAGTTACGCCGAACTCGCCCGCGCCGTCTCGATGTCCGCCAGCGCGGTCACCGAGCGGGTGCACCGGATGGAGGAGGCCGGCGTGATCCGGGGCTATGCGGCGGTGGTGGACCCGGAGCGGATCGGGCTGCCGATCCTGGCCTTCGTACGGCTGCGCTATCCGACCGGGAACTACAAGCCGTTCCACGACCTCGTCGCCGCGACGCCCGAGATCCTGGAGGCGCACCACGTGACGGGCGACGACTGCTTCGTCATCAAGGTCGCCGCCCGTTCGATGCGGCATCTGGAGGAGGTGTCGGGCCGGATCGGCACGCTCGGCTCGGTGACCACCAGCGTCGTGTACTCCTCGCCCCTACCGCGCCGCCCGCTGGGGCAGTGACCGTCCTCACCGCGTTCCGCGCTGGCGCAGTCGCGAACCCGAGCGGTCCTTCACGACCTCCAGCTGGGCGTGTATCCGCCGGCGCAGATCGGCGACATGGCTGACGATGCCGACGCTGCGGTCGCGTTCGCGCAGGGAGTCCAGGACGTCCAGGACCTCGTCGAGGGTCTGGTCGTCGAGGCTGCCGAAGCCCTCGTCGATGAAGAGGGTGTCCAGCCGGACCCCGCCCGCCTCGTCGGTGACGACGTCCGCGAGGCCGAGTGCGAGGGCGAGGGAGGCGAAGAAGGTCTCGCCGCCCGAGAGCGTCGCGGTGTCGCGCTCCCGCCCGGTCCAGGCGTCGACGACGTGCAGTCCGAGGCCGCTGCGGCCGCGGCCGGTACGGTCGTCGGAGTGGACGAGGGTGTACCTGCCGGACGACATGCGGTGCAGCCGTACGGTCGCGGCGGCGGCGACCTGTTCGAGCCGGGCGGCGAGGACATACGACTCCAGCCGCATCCGGCGTTCGTTGTCCGCGGAGGTGCCGGCGGCGAGGCCGGCCATGCGCGCCACCCGGTCGTACTCCTCGCGCAGCGGCCCCAGCCGGCGCACCGAGGCGGTGGCCCGCGTGGAGAGCCGGTCGAGTTCGGCGCAGCGCCGGACGGCGGCGTCATGGGCGGAGGCCGCTCCACGCGCCCTGCGGCCTGCTTCCTCGGCGGCCCGCCGCGCGGAGGCGAGGTCGGCGGGCGGCCGCCCCGCGGCGGCAGCGACCTCCGGCTCGGCGAGGACGGCCCGTACGGCCGCCTCTTCCTGCTGCCGGGCGTCCAGGCGCCGTTGCAGTGCGCGATGGGCGGCGTCGTCGAGGAGGGCGTCGGCGGCGGTCTGCGGGGTGTCGAAGCCCGCCCTGAAGGCGGCGTCGGCCAGCCGGGCGTCGGCCTCCTTGAGCCGCCGGGCCGCGTTCTCGGCGGCGCGGACGGTGTCGGCGGCGTCGGTGAGCAGCGCGACGCTCCGTTCCAGCTGCGCGGCGCGCGCGGTCACGCTGGCGGCGTCCCCCCGGGCCTGCGCCAACTCCGCTTCCAGGCTCGCGCGTTCCCGGTCCAGCCGCTCACGGTGGCCCACGCGGGAGGCGGCCCGGACGGCCGCCTCGCGCTGGGCGGCGACCCGAAGTTCGTACTCGTGCTCCGCGCGGCGCAGGTGCTCCTGCGCGGAGTGCAGTACGGAGGCGGCCTCCCGCTCCCGCGCGTACTCCCGCTCCAACTCGTCTACCGTGCAGGAGAGTTGTTCGGTGGCGCCGTCCCCGGCCTCGGCGCTCGCGGCGGCCAGTGCCTCCCGTGCGGCACCGAGCCGCCGCTCGGCCTCCGCGCGGCGCTCGTCCGCGCTCTGGTGATCGGCAAGGGCGCGCTCCTCCGTCTCGCGGTCGACGTGCCCGTCGACCTTGCGGGCGGGGGCGGGGTGCTCGGTGGCACCGCAGACAGCGCAGGGTTCGCCGTCGGTGAGACCGGCGGCCAGTTCGGCGGCGATGCCGTTCAGCCGCTGTTCCTTGAGATCGAGCCACCGCTGCCTGGCCGTGAGCGCGCGCTCCCGGGCGGCGCGGGCCTTTTCGGCGGCCGTGTCCGCGTCCTCGGCGAGCCGGTCGCGCAGGCGCGCGGCGTTCAGCCGCTGCTGTGCGAGGTCGCGCCGCACGGCCAGTTCACCGGCCCGGGTCGCGGCCTGCTGCGCGGACTCGATGCGGCTCTTCAGACCGGTCCGGGTCTCCTCCCAGTCCGCGAGCCAGGACTCCGCGTCCCGCTGGGCCTCCGCGTCGGCGCGTTCCTGCCGGTCCATGCCTGCCCGCTCGCCGAGGAGATCCGTCAGGCGCCGCTCCGCGCGGCGGGCCGACTCCAGCCCGCCCAGTTCCTCGGCGGCCCTGCGGGCGGCGACCGCGAGTCCGTCCGCTCCCGCGTCCGACAGGGACGCCGGGAGGAGGGCTCGCGCGCGCAGCTCGGCGGCAGCCGCGCGCCGGTGCTCGGTCTCGGCGGAGTGCCGCAGGTCCAGCGCGGGGGCGACGGTCTCGGCCTTGCGCGCCCGCTCCATGCGGGTCCGTGCCTCCCGGTGGGCGCCGGTCTCCTCCTCCAGTCGCGCCGCCCGTTCCCGCGCCTCGGCGAACCGCCTTTGCAGCCGGTCCCGTTCGCGTTCCTCGTCCAGGATCCGGTCGGCGTCGGCCAGGGCGGACTCGGCGGCGGTGAGACGGCAGCGGGCGGCCGTGAGCTGTTCCCGCGCGGTGCTGCGGGCGACGGCCGCAGCACCCAGCACGACCTCGGCCAGTCCCGGTTCACCGGGCGTCAGTTCGGGCAACTCCATGGTGCCGTCCGCGGCCTGCTGCATCCGGTGGGCGTCGGCCAGCAGGTCCGCGTCGCCGTCGCGCACCCGGGACTCGGCGGCCCGCCTGCGCTCCGCGAGGCGCTTCTCCACGTCGGCGAAGCGGCGCGTGTCGAAGAGGCGGCCCAGCAGCTTGCCGCGGGCTTCGGCGTCGGCGCGCAGGAAGCGCGCGAAGTCACCCTGCGGCAGCAGCACGACCTGGCAGAACTGCTCCCGGCTCATGCCGAGGAGCTGGGTGATCTCCTCGCCGATCTCCTGGTGCGAGCGGCTGAGGTCCTTCCACGCGCCCGAGACCGCGTCGCGTTCGCGCAGCCAGGTCTGGGCCTTGTCCACCGTGGTGCCCGTGCGGCGGCCCTTCTTGGGCCGTTCCCAGGGCGGCTGCCGGGTGATCTCCAGCCGCCGGCCCGCGACGGTGAGTTCGAGGGTGACCTCCGTCCGCGTGCCCGGGGCGGCATGGTCACTGCGCAGCGCCATCCCCTGGCCGCTCTGCCGGGCCCCGGGGACGGAGCCGTACAGCGCGTAGCAGACGGCGTCCAGGACGGAGGTCTTGCCGGCGCCGGTGGGGCCGTGCAGCAGGAAGAGCCCCGCGGCGGACAGCTCGCCGAAGTCGACGCTCTGCGTGCCTCCGAAGGGCCCGAAGGCGGTGATGTCCAGCCGGTGCAGCCTCATCGCGCCACTTCCCGTACCGCGTCGTCCGCGCGGACCGCGTCGAAGGCGTCCCGCAGGACGGCCCGTTCGTGCGGGTCGGGGCCGGTGCCGCGTACGTGGGTGACGAAGTCCTCTGCGATCTGCTGGTCGTCGCGGCCGGCGAGGCGGCGGGCGTAGGAGATCCCGGGGTCGTCGGCGGGGCGGACCGGGTCGAAGACGAGGCTGAGGGTGTGCGGGAAGCGCTCGGTGAGCCGGGCCATCGGCTCGGCCGGGCGGACCGGGTCGGTGAGCGTGGCCTCGACCCACGCCTCCTCGTGCCGGGCCAGCGCGGGGTCGGCGAGCAGGTCCTCCAGGGTGCCGCGGATCCGGGCCAGCGCGCGCGGCACGGGGCAGTCGACGCGCTCGGCGGTGACGGCCCCGTCGGCGGCCAGGTCGACGATCCACAGGGTCTTGCGATGGGTGGTCTCGGAGAAGGAGTACGGCAGCGGGGAGCCGGAGTAGCGCACGCGGTCGGTAATGGTCTGGCAGCCGTGCAGATGGCCGAGGGCCACGTAGTCGACTCCGTCGAACACCCCGGCGGGCACGGCGGCCACCCCGCCGACGGTGATGTCCCGCTCGCTGTCGCTGGGTTCGCCGCCGGTGACGAAGGCGTGGGCGAGGACGACGGAACGGGTGCCGGGCGGGCGGCCGGCGAGGTCCGCGCGCACGCGGTCCATGGCGGCGGCGAGCACCGCCTCGTGGCCGGCCCGCTCCACCGCGAACTCGTCCCTCACGAGGGCGGGTTCGAGGTACGGGAGTCCGTAGAAGGCGACGTCCCCGTGACCGTCGGACAGCACCACGGGCGTGCCGCACGCGGACGGTTCGGTCCGCAGATGGATACCGGCCCGCCCCATGAGTCCGGCACCGACGCCGAGGCGGCGGGCCGAGTCGTGGTTCCCGGAGATCATCACCGTCGGCACGCCGAGGCCGGCGAGACGGTGCAGGGCGTCGTCGAACAGTTCGACTGCGGCGAGCGGCGGCACGGCACGGTCGTACACGTCTCCCGACACGACCACCGCGTCGACCTCGCGCTCACGCACGGTGGTGACGAGGTGACGGACGAACTCGGCCTGCGCCCCGAGCATGCCGACCCGGTGGAAGGACCGGCCGAGGTGCCAGTCGGACGTGTGCAGAACTCTCAAGACGCCGCTCCGACCTGCATGTTCCCCCTTGCTCAGCCCCTGTAGTCAGCACCGACCACGCTAGCGCCTGTCAGCACCTGATCCATCACGGACCTCAGTCTGCCACCAGCGTCCGGAGTCAGATGGCCATAGATGTCGGCCGTGATCTGGATGGTGGAGTGACCAAAGCCACCTCAGGACTTCGAGGAGCGACACGCCGCCGGCGACGGCGCTGCCTGCAAAGGAGTGGCGCAGCGTGTGCGCGGTCCACGGCTCATCACCGTATCCCGCTCTCCTCGCTGCGGCCTTGAATTCGGTTCGATAGTTCGAGTCGAGCACTTCCCCACCATGATGGGCATGCAGGAGGTAACCCTCGCGACTTCTCATCCGTCTTACACTTTCTGGAAAACGCTCGCCATAAAGCCCCTCGGTATGGAGCAAAACGCCCACGCGTCAGCCGTATCGGGAATCCAGATATGCCGCTATGTCTCGCTCAGGAAATCTGAGCAGCCGACCGACCTGACTTCCCGCTGGCGTAAGAAGGCGATTCCCCCCGGGCATTAATTCCTCGGATCTGCATTGCACGTCAAGTGCTCTTGCGTAAAGCTCCGCGTTCCGACATGGCGCGGTCCGCTACGGCGATCGGGGTCTGTGTTGCGCGCTGCATCACGAACCCCACGTCGGCTTGTGCTCGCTGTCAGCAAGGGCAAGTCGACATGAGCGCAGGGCTCGGGTACGCCATCCCCAACAACCGCCGGCAACTCGTCTGTGCGGACCGTTGAGATTCCTTGTCGCGCGGCGCTCGCTGAGCACGAGGGCCTATTGATCAGAAACTCATGGGGTTCTCGTCCAGGCTGTAGCGGACGTGCGGGCCTCCGAAGCAGCCGCGGACGATGTGCGGTTGTCGTTGGCGTTTCTGCGGAAGAAGCGGCGGGTCTCGGCGGCGAGTTCGGCCTGATCGCGGGCCCGTTGCTGTTTGGGCAGGCTGTGTTCGAGGTCGGCGTTGACCAGCTCATCGGGATTCAGCTCGGGTGAGTACGGGGGCACCCGCATGACCAGCGCCTCCCACCCGCCGGCCTGCCACTTCGCCCACCACGTATCGACCGCCTTCAACGACACCCCGAACACCAACGTCGCTTCCGTAGTGTGATCTTGGTCGGGTAGGGTCCTGATCTTGTGGCGAGCGGGCACATAGCTGGTGAGACGTATCCCGAGCGGACGC